>JAAZPN010000339.1 GCA_012797215.1 Chloroflexota bacterium
ACTGATCTCGGCGTAAATTTCCCGCAGTTTTGCTAGTTTTGCTTCGGTGCTTGCCATCTTAACAAATCTTCCAGCGCAGGGGCAGTCCGTTCAATGCGTTCAAAACTTCACTCGAAATGTCTTCGGTAGCCCGCAGTTGCGCTTCGGCAGTCTGCGCGCCAATGTGGGGGCTGGCAATTACTTTTGGATGTTTGATTAAATCAAAGCTCACCGGTGGTTCTTTTTCGTAAACATCAAGCGCCGCGCCGCGTACTTTACCGCTCTCCAGGGCGTGCAAGAGGGCTTCCTCATCGATAATGCCGCCGCGCGCAGCGTCCACAATAAGAACGCCGTCCTTCATCTTCGCGAAGCAATCCGCGTTGAATTGATGCCTGTTCTGATCAGTGAGTGGGGTATGGATGGTAATTACATCCGCTCTTTGCAGCAGGCCTTCAAGACTGACAGCTTCCACGCCGCGTTCGTGCATATACATCGCATCGCGGAAAGGATCGTAAGCGAGCACCTTCATGCCCAACGCCACCGCGTAGCGGCTGACGACCTGGCCAATATTGCCAAAGCCTACCACACCCAGCGTTTTGCCAAAGAGTTCGATTCCGTTGAAATCCTTCTTAAGCCACTGTCCGGCTTTCAGGCTTGCATCCGCGCGTGGGAGTTCGCGAACGAGCGCAAACATCATTCCCACCGCCAATTCCGCCACCGCGAGCGTAGTTGCCACAGCCGCGTTCACGACGGTCACCTGATGCGCTTTGGCTGCGTTCAAATCAATGTTGTCAACGCCGACGCCCATCCGCCCGATTACTTTCAGGTTCTTTGCCGCCTCAATCACTTCCGCAGTCATTTTTGTGCGTCCGCGGATGATGATGGCGTCATAATCGGGGATAATCTGAAGCAGTTCATCTGCTTCAATGCCCTTTTTGTCATCCGCAGTGTCATTCCTGGTGAGAATTGCTTTTCCGTTGCTTTCCAGCCCATCAGTAATCAATACTTTCCATGCCATAGTTCTCTCCTATTAGTGGTTGGTTTGATCTGTATTGTTATTGTACCTGTTTTAACACCCGAATATCTCCTTTTCGGAGGGTAACGCCTTTATCGTCCAGAAACTCCAGGAACGCAGCTGCGTACTTTCGGCTGGTTCCAAAGTGGTCGCGGAATTCAGCCAAGGTCAGGCTGCCGTGCGCGTCCAAGTGCGTTCTAACCCAGGAAGTCATTTCGTCAAAGGCGTGCGCAGTAAACTGGACTTGCGCTGAAGTTTGTATCAGGTCGCCTGTCGCTACCAGGGCTTCCAGTATATTGGGACCGACAAGCGCGACGGCTTCCGCGGCATCCGGCGGTGAGTAGGGATGTTCGTTGAAGCGCTGGAGCAAGTCGGTTATTAGCGCGCGTTGGTCGGGGCTGAATTGAATTTGGTGACTTGCCAGTGAAGTAAGCGCACCCCGAACATGCACTTCCTGCCCGGCGTTTAGTTTATCGAGCGCAGCTTCAAAAAGCAGCGGCGGCATCTTTAGCGCTGCTCGCAGGGCTTCGCGCGTCATTCCTGGTTTAAGTGGATTACCCGCATGAAAATCAGATAAAGTCTTAAGCATGTTTTCGCGCACCTGCTGCCAGGCTTCGCGTTCAATTAATAAATTGCGTCCGGCGTCTTTACCTGGTTGAAGCACAATGATGCTGCCGTCGGCTATCAAGCGGTCGCAAAGGTCTAAACCGGTTTGCTTTTCCAGGCCTGCCTTGCTTATCGCAAGCTCAGCATAAGTGGCCCCAAGCGCTTTCAGACTTTGCACGAGCACTTCAGTTTCGCTGCCAGAAAGCAGCCCATCCAGGTTTTGCAGCACAGCTGCGTTGAAGCGTTTGTAAAGGCGCGTGGGATGCGGCTCCAGTACGATGCCACCACCTAAGGTCTCAGCTGGGGAGGGCAGACGGATGATAAATCTATCCCCGCGGGCAGCCACAACAGGCTTGTCAAGTTTAATTTGAAGGAAAGCCTGCTCGCCGGGCTTCAGGATTTCTTTTCCCAAAAGACGCAAATGACCGGCAGTTTCGGCTGAACCTATGAAGATTTTTACTTGCGTGTTGTGCCGCAGGTCAGAAGGCAAATCAGAGAGGTATTTGAAGTGCGCGTCCAGCAAGGTGGTTGGTGTGTATGCGCCGGGCTTCGTGATAACGCAGCCGCGAACAAGCTGGTTTTTATCAATTCCAACCAGGTTGACGGCTGCGCGCGAGCCGGGACCGACCCTTTGCAGCTTCTGGTTATGGTTTTGCAGGCCTCTGATGCGGCCATTTAAAGCTTCGGGCAGGCTGACGACTTCGTCTCCCACCGCAAAACTGCCGTCCAACAGCGTTCCCGTTACGACGGTCCCGAAACCCGTGAGAGAAAAGACCCGGTCGATTGGCAGGCGCGGTCTACCAAGGTCGGGCTTGGAAGCGGTGCTCTGAAGCAATTCCTGCAGCTTTTCCAGCAGCTCGGGGATTCCGCTGCCTGTACGCGCGGAGACTTTTATGATCGGCGCGGATTCGAGGCTGGTGCCATTTAATATTTCGCGCGTCTCTAGTTCTACCAATTCCAGCCACTCTGGGTCAGAAATCAGGTCAAGCTTGGTCAGAACCACCAGTCCTCTGGTGATGTGCAGCAGGTCTAGAATAGCGAGGTGTTCCCGCGTTTGGGCAGAAACGCCTTCGTCAGCCGCGACAATGAGCAAAACCGCATCGATACCCCCAATGCCAGCCAGCATGTTGCCGATGAAATCGCGGTGCCCGGGCACGTCAATCACCCCCACTTTTTCCCCGTTGGGGAGCGTGAGGAAAGCAAATCCCAGGTCAATCGTCATTTCCCGCTCGCGCTCTTCTTTCAGACGGTCGGGATTGGTGCCTGTCAGGGCGGTAACTAAGGTTGATTTGCCGTGGTCAACGTGCCCGGCAGTCCCAATGATGTGCACGGGACTACTGGGCTTTCTTCTCCGCTAGCGGAGCAAAGCTCTGGATGGATTCCTGATAAGCGCCTAAAACGGCTTGGATGTAACGGAAAGTTTCACGGGTGAGCTTCTCAAGGTCGTCGCGGGTTCGGACGGAAGCATCCTTCACCGTTTCCAGGTCCTCACGCGCGGCGGTGAGCTGCTGATTGATGATGCGCAGCTGCTCTTCCTGCCCAAGCAGGTAGTTAGTCCATCGTTTCAGGTCGTCTGCTTTAAAGGAATTCCATTCCTGTCGGAAACGTTCGTCATTTAAGCGCTGAATTTCGCTGATTTCGTTAATTCGTCGTTCAAAACGCGCGATGACATCCTCAGCGCCGCTGATGGATTTATCGACGGCTTTTCTGGCGCTCTCCAGCTCTGTTAATTGGGTGTTAAGGTCAAGGTTAACTTTGTCGATGTCCGCAAAACGTTTTTCCCACTCGCGGAAAGTCTTGTCTTTGTCCAACAGCGCGTTATTGACTTTTTCGATGAAGACTGACTGCGCTTCCTTTCGGTCTTTCTCAAATGTTTGCAGCTCAGCTATTCGCAAGTCCAGGGTGCGGAAGGTGTCGCTGAACACATCAAAACGGCTGCGGGTCTCTTCCACGCGCTTGCGGTGGGCAACCAGTTCACCCTGGAAGTCGTTCAAACGCTTATTCTCCTGGCGATAGTTTTCTTCCAACAAATGCAATGAGCGGCGGTATTCTTCGTCAAAGCGGCTCACCTCCTGGATTTTTAGCTTTATGTCTTCCAACAATCTGGCAAGGCGGGCATCTTCTAGTTTATTGGTTTTAATATCATTCCGAATAGGTTCCAGTTGCTCGGAAAGTTGGTAAACCTCGGTTAGCGAACGTTTGGAGGCATCAATTTCAAGCTTAAGCCTTTTTATCGCCTCATTCAAGTTCATTTCAGCGCGTTCATTTACATCACGCACCTGTTTGGTCAGGTCGATATTCAGGCGCTCAATGCGGTTGTCATACTTATCCAGGCTGGCAAGCTGATTTTTTAGTCCGCCGATTTCCAGCTCTAATTCTTTCATCTGTTTCCGCAGGGCAATATTTTCGCTCTCAAGCCCTGTCAGGCGGTTTTGGAGCGTTGCCAGATTAGTTTTATCATTGCGGCGCTCGTTATCCAGCCACTCTACTCTTTTTTCAAGTTGTTCAAAACTTGTGATTTCGTCCATTGGTCACCTGTTCGTCTTGGATTCTTGTGCTTGATTATACCCATTTCCCGCTGCGGGCTTATGGGGTGGGAACAAGCTGGGTAAAGGGGGTGAGTATTTCCAGGAAGCGCGGCAGCAAAAACTGCGTTGACGCGCCGAATGCCACCATCAGCAAAATCATACTGGCCATCAAGACGACAAAACCAGTTTTTTCCTTTTTTTGTTGGAAAACACTATCTTCAGATCTTTCCTGGGAAAAAACGCGGATAAGGCGGGCTGCATTGAGCAGCAGTCCAAGGCTTCCAGCGAAAACCCAGAGCAGCAAGCGTGGGTCAAGCTGGGCTGTCAGCAACCACAACATTTGCTTATGCGGGAATAGTGGCAGAAGCGGCAGGCCAAGCAAGCTAAATATCCCAATCAGAATCCCGCCCGTGACGATTGGTCGGGTTCGAAATAGCCCGGCCTGGTTTGTGTAAAGCAGAGCGTCGGGGCTTTGGTCTTGCACCAAAGCAGAAAGAGCAAGGCTGATGACCGCATAACTTAGTAAACGCGGAATAAAAAGCATTGCAAGGTAGTTGAGCCCGCCTGTGCGCGCTAAGCCAACAGCTAAGAGAGAATAGCCGGTTTCGTAAAGCACTAAATAGCCAAAGGATTTGCCAAGCTTGGTTTGAACCGCGGAAAGCAGCCCGGCAACTGCAATCATAATTACTCCAATCCAGCGCAGACCGCTGAATATCATCGGCAGATTTCGCAACCAGGCATATTGATCCAAAAATTGAAGCAGAAATACAGAAAGCGCGGTTTGCAAAATCGCGAATAGAAAACTTAGCGCCCAGGGATGGCTCTTTTCGCTAATCATTGGGATCCAGGAATGGAACGGAAAAGCGCCAATCCACAACGCGAAACCAAAAAGAACCAGCATCGCCGAGCGCACAATCAACGGATTCGCGGAAGGCGCGGAGCCAATGCCGGCGAGCATCCAACCTGTCAGCAGTATTAAAGGGAGCGCCAGGGTCTGAAAAACCAGGTAGCGCAGCACTCCGCTTTCGGTTCGCATTCCGCGTGGCGAAAGCAGCGGCACGCTAAGAAGGGCAATCAACTCGATTAATACCGCGGCGTAAAGGAAGGGATTGACGGAGAGGGTTGCAATCCACAGCGCGCTGATTCCAAGCGAAAGGACATTAAACCAAAGGCTGGGGCGGAAAAGCACGCTTCCAAGATTCCAGAGAAAAGCAATACCATACAATAACGCGACCATTGTAAGCTGGCTGCCCATGATCTGGAGACTCCTGCCAAACAATTCCAATGAGCTCGCAATTTCCAGGCGTTGGTCGGGCAGGAGGAAACTGAGGTCGCGCGGAAAAAGAAGTGCCAGAACAGCAAGGATAAGGCTGATGGCGGAGGCAAGAATGCCCGAGAGGATGGGCTTTTTGCGCGTTGAAATTAGGAGCAGCGCGAGCCCAAGCGGGATGATAATCCAAATCAGCGGCGTACTCATGGCTCCAAGAGCTCCGCGTCCTTAATCACAAAGAAAGCTCCTACCAACGCCAGTCCTAAATTAACCCCCGCGAAGAGCGCTTCGAGGAGAATTGAAAGCTCTAAGCTGGCATAAAGCAGTTCCACGCCCAAGAGGAAAGTAAGCAGCCCAATGATGACATAGAACGGTTCAGAAATCATGCTTGCCTGGAAAAGACCCAATACCAGCAGGCTGAACGCGGCAAGCAAAAGCGGCAAAGCCGTCTGCGGGAAAACCTCGGACTGCAAACTTGGCAGAAAAGCCGCCAGGAAGAACGCCGCGAACAAACCGGCTAGCAATCTGAAGATTTCACCTGCGCTGAATTCTAACAAACCGCTCGCTTTGCGCAATTCTCCATCCGTGATGAGAGAAAGAAAAAGCGTAAGCGTCACCATCCAACCGACAAAGAGCTTGACCACCGCCAGACTGACGGGACGCACAGTGCATAGCAACACAAATACTGCCAGATATTGAATTGCCAGAGCAATCGCATTAACAATCCAGACGCGCCGCGTAAGATTGACACCTGCTGCCACAATCGCGAATATCGCTGGAATATACATCCACGGCGCGTTGGTCACGGCGTTACCCCCGATAAGAACAATGTAACCAAAATCGCGAGGAACACAAGCGACCAAAGAATACCGCCTTCACCATCCAGGATTTGGCTCAGAAGGTCAGCCAGCGCGGCAAAACGCCCCGACAGCCAGGCGAACGCGTTATAAAGCCAGCGCAAGCTGAGCAGCTGCTGAAAAGATGTGAGCAAGAATTTCCATAAACGGTAAGATGGCAAGTTTGCTGTAACGCTGGCGAGCGGCAGCCTGGCAGCCAGCTTGAGATAAAGAGCTGTTCCGAGACCGATAAGCGTCATGCTGACTAAGCTTGCCCACCAGGCGCCCAAGGTAAGGATGCCCGGCCAACCAGCCAGCCCGATGATGATGATGGTTTGAACTATGAGAATGAGGCCCAAAGGATAGGTGATGCGGGCATGCTTTTCGAGGCCGGTAACTGTTCCGCTGATTTCAAAGGCATAGCGCAAGAAACCTAGCACTAATAATGCATGCGAAAGAATCATTACCGCTCCGCTCAGAGAGAAAGTTCCCCCCAGCAAGCCCTCCCAGCCCCCAGCTGAGAGCGTATAAGGCACGGCGCTGACGCCTATCAGACCAAGCAGCGGTAGAAATCGGATGCGCCGGATAGGTGGGTCGAAAAGAAAAAGAACACCACCACTCAGCAGAAGAGCGACGCCCCACACTCGGCTGGCTTCCGCGCGGTCATTCAGGGCGCAGGTAATCGCAAAAGATGCGAGCGTGACAATCCAGTAAGGCAGGGTCTCACGCTGGCTCTTCCCAGTCAGCCACATGGCAGAAGAATAGAGCGCGGCAATGCTCGTGAGGACGAGTAAAACAGCATGCAAATTGCCTTGAGCCGGTAAAAATCCCTCAGGAAGGCGCGCGACCAGCGCCAGGCTGGATGCCACCGGAGCGAGCCGAACAAGCAAAGCCGAGCCATGTTTGGCTGCCTTGCTGTTAAGCGCGGTCAGACTCAAGGGCAGCACTCCCAAGCGCAGCCCTGCTGCCAGAAGAAAGTAGATACCCGCGTTCTGGGGAATCTGCGTTAATTCGAATGCAGGCATGGATTTCCAGCCTGCGATGGTTCCAGCTGCCAGCGCCATCACGCTCAGGATACGAACGCTCAAAAAACCAGCCAGTCCCGCGTCTGAATCGCGTTCGAGCCTGTTCTGATAGAGATGAATGAACTCAATGTTGTCGATGACCACCCAGGCGAAAATCAGAGTGAGAGGGTCACCAGCTAGCAAGCCGATTAAGTTGAGGGCGGTTATCGCGATCGCGCTCGCCCAGGCATTCGGGGAGGACGGAAGAAAACTGCGGGTAGAGTCTGTCAGAATTACCGCAGTGCAAAGCGTAACCAACGACACCGCATAAGGCCAGTTTTCATAGGTAATACTAAGGCTGGGCGCGGAATAAAAAAGGGCATCCGGTTTCCAAGGGGGCAGGGCGAAATTTAAAGGGAGATAAAGCCTGAGGACAAATATTGACAGCCAGGCAGCCATCGCGCTGATCAGAGCAATCATCCACGCGCGTGAAACTTTAGGCTTTACCGCCTGCGATATTGTGATGCCAGCCGAGGACGCCAGCAGCACCAGGATGAGCAGGGGGATTACCACATGCCCTCACGATCAAACGGCTTCAAATGACCTCTCCGCGCTGGCGGCGCAGGAATTGCCCTATGCCCGGGCGCCCGCGCCACTCTCCATCCTTAACAATACATTCTCCACGCAAGAAAACTTGCCGGGGAAAGCCAGTAAGCTGCCAGCCTTCGTAGAGGTTGTAATCCGTGCGATGTTTGGCAATCGCTATGCCATAGTCCACACGCATTTCTGGTTCCCAAATGGCGATATCCGCGTCTGCTCCGGCTTTCAGGCAGCCTTTTTTGGGGTAGAGCCCGAAAATTCGTGCAGCGTTGGTGGAAGAGAGCGCTGCGAATTGGTTGGGGCTAATCCTGCCGGAATGGACAGCATGGGTCCAGAAAACCGGCAGCCGGTCTCCCACGCCCGGCACGCCGTTTGGCACCTGCGTGAAAACTCCCTTGCCGAGTTCCTTGCCAGGCAAGGCTACCCGTTGGTTTTCGTAAGTGATTGCTTGCGTGCCATCAAAGAAGAACGGGCAGTGGTCGGTAGCAAGCACCTGGATGGTGCCATTTTCGATGCCCTGCCATAAACCCTGTTGGTCGGCCTGGCTGCGCAGAGGCGGCGAACACAGCCACTTGGTGCCGTCCGGGCGTTCAAGGTCTTGCTCGGTAAAGAATAGATATTGCGGGCAGGTTTCGCCCATGGCATGCACCCCTTGAGCACGCCCATACGCAAGTTGGTCCACCTCGCCAGCGACGTTCATATGCACCAGGTAGACCGGCGCGTTCGCCTGAGCTGCTAAGGCTACCGCCCGCAAGCTGGCTTCCACCTCTCCCCAGGCAGGGCGCGTGCGCGCGTGCCAGACCGGTGAGGTTTGCCCTTGCTGAAGCGCTTCAGCGATGAGCACGTCAATCACGTCGCCGTTCTCCGCGTGCACAAGGGTAAGCAGGCCGTTTTTCACCGCGGCGCGCATGGTCTGGAAGATTTCACCATCTCCGATCCGCAAGCGATTGTTATAAGCTGTGAAAACCTTGACGCTGGTGATACCCATAGCTGGCAGATTCGCAATTTCGGCCAACACCTCAGGATAGAAGCGGGTGATATTCATGTGAAGACCAAAATCCACGCTGGC
This sequence comes from Chloroflexota bacterium, assembly GCA_012797215.1. Next base: position 8,908 of record JAAZPN010000339.1, read on the forward strand.
GCGCCCTTCCGCTTCCTGAAGCTTGCGAGCGATATTATCCGCGAGGCTGCCCTCGTCTTGAGCCACAAAGTCTATCACGGTGGTTGTTCCGCCAAAGGCGGCAGCTTTCCCAACGGTGTAGTAGTCATCACTGGATTGTGTCCCCATCATGGGCAGATTGATATGCACGTGTGGATCAATGCCGCCAGGTAGCACAAGCATTCCTGCGGCGTCGATAATTTCAGCATCCGGGCAGTCAAGTCCCGGCTCCACGCGCGAGATCTTTTCGCCTTCGATCAGAATATCAGCCCGCTCGCTCTTTTCGGCATTGACTACGGTTCCGTTTTTGATGAGTTTTCGCATATTTCAGCTCCAGTAAGGAGAATTTGCAACGCTTTGGTGATGTCTGCGCCGAATATATTTATTCATGGCTGGCGCTCCGAAACCCGCCGCTGAAAAGCGCAAGAATCGCTGGGTCGACAGGCATTTGCGGCAATTCAGCGGCCTGGTACTCATTGGCTCTTAAAGCGCGCTCCCGCAGCGACTGCCACAAGACTGCGCGTTCCTCATCATGCACTGGTAAATCCGCCAACATAGAAGCCTGCCGTACGCGCCCAAACGTGGTGTAGAAGAAAGTCACGCGCTTCCAGGTATCCGCCAGGATTGGCTGCGCAAGTTCCTGCAGAGGTCCCAACTGAAGCTTGAAGTACTCCTCGCGAGCACGCGGATGGTCCGGCTGGTCGCGCAGCAGCTCAGCGCGCGTGGTCAGTTCGTGCCCAATAATTGGCGCAATCCAACGAATCTGCCAGCGCTGTTCTTGTGGAAAAGCGCTGGTTTGGTAGAGCGCCAGATAGTCCACGGAAATCACTTTTGGCGCGCTCTTAAGCGGGATGCGGTACCAACCCAAAAGTTTGGCAATTTCCAGGTCGCGTTGGTCCCGCGCGATGGCTACAAGAACCAGCGCTGTGTCAGGTGGAGCTGCGCTTTTTAGGTTCATGATTGTTCATGCATACAGAGCAGCGCGGTTGAATTCCTCGATGCGGGCGTCAATTTCTGGAACCTGGGCCTGGATTTCGAGCCAATAGTCCGGGTCGTACCACTGTGCCTGGATTTCTTCGTATGTTCTGCCTTGCTGTTCCACCCAGGTGTAATACTTGAGGTTGTGGATGCGCTTGCGGTCGTAGAAGCTCAGCTCCTGCATAAAGTCAATCGGCTGACCCTTCAGGTACCTGGCGTCATCGGCCTGCGCGTCCGCTGCGGTATATTGCCCGTATTGTTCCTGCATTTCTGTCAGGCGGCTGCGATAAAGCTCCATCGAGTCGGTCAGAACGGTTACGACGATATCGCGGCTGGTCAGTTCGTTGTATTTTGCGAACTTGATGGCGGAGAGCACGTTGGAAATGCCGGAGAAGCCGAGCAGGTCTAACTGACCTACGAGCTTTTCATCCACGCCAGAGTCAATCAGATGCTGCTTTCCGACAGGTTCGTTAAAGAGACGCGCCAGGTTAACCACCGCCTGGTCATCAATGGCGGTGATGAAGTCAGTATTGCGCACATTATGGATCCAAGGCACATGTTTATCGCCAATGCCCTCAATGCGGTGCGCGCCAAAACCGTTCGTGAGCAGGGTCGGGCATTCCTGGGCTTCGCTGGCGACGATTTTGCTGGTTGGGAAGCGCTGCTTGAGGTAATCCCCGGCGGCGATGGTTCCAGCGGAACCCGTAGCGGAAACAAAGCCACGGTAAGCATCGCCTGGGCGGCTGAGCTGCGCAACGACTTCTTCAACCGCGCTGCCTGTGACTGAATAATGCCACAGGTAGTTCCCGAATTCCTCGAACTGGTTAAAAATCACCAGGTCCTGACCGCTGCGGCGGAGTTCCCAACATTTATCGAAGATTTCCTTGACGTTCGATTCACTGCCCGGTGTGGGAATGACCTCGCTGGCAATTTTGCTGAGCCATTCAAAGCGTTCACGGCTCATGCCTTCCGGCAGAATCGCGATAGATTCACAGCCCAGCAAATACGAGTCATAGGCGCCGCCGCGGCAATAATTACCAGTGGAGGGCCAGACTGCTTTTTGGCGCGTGGGGTCGAACTGACCGGTTACCAGGCGGGGAACCAGGCAGCCGAACGCTGCGCCAACCTTGTGGCAGCCAGTTGGGAACCATTTGCCAACCAACGCAACGACGCGCGCGGGTACGCCAGTAAGTTCGGGAGGAAACTCAACATAGTTCACACCGCCAAAAAGGCCGCCGCGCGCGAGCGGTTCGTTATGCCAGGTAATCCGGAACAAGTTTAGTGGGTCCAGGTCCCACAGGCCAACTGTCTTGAG
>JAAZPN010000340.1 GCA_012797215.1 Chloroflexota bacterium
ACCAAGCTCAACCCACTGCTGGCATTCCATGGGCAGCAGCCCAAGGATTGAAGCGCGGACAGTCTTCGTCAGAGCGGATTATCTCGGATATAATCTAAATCAGAAACACGATTGGAGCGCAATATGAGTCTGATTGACATCCTTTTTGGTGAAGAAGCTCTCCGAAATCTGCCGGCCGAACGCAAACAGGAAGTGAAAGAAATAATCAATAAACTAATGGTGATCGGCAAACAGGATGATTTCCTATCTGTTGTTCCCGGTGGGCCTTTTGATCACCAATGCCATCACCGTCAGGCTAAGGATATCGGACGAAGACTGAACGCGATAGGCGGATTGGACCTGATGATGGCGGTCCGCATGACCATCCGGCGCAAACTGAAAGATATTCTGGCAGAACACCTGGACCACTGCTGGAAAGACATCGGCGACTGGCAGGCTTAAGCATTTTGGCTGTCCGGCTCCGCTTTCGGGGAGCCCCCTCGCGGATGTTATAATAGGTCACCAAAACAGCGAGACACAGAGAGGTATATTGATGAATTCAAACCAAACGCCCAAACAGGTCGTCATTGCGGAACGCGCGCCGAAGGCTATCGGTCCGTACTCCGCAGGGATTCTCTGCCAGGGATTTGTGTTTGTCTCCGGGCAGCTCGGAATTGACCCTGAAAATGGCAACTTGCTTGAAGGAGTGGAAGCCCAAGCCCGCCAGGCGCTGCGCAATCTCAGCGCCGTGTTGGAAGCAGCCCACACAGACCTGAACGCGGTTGTCAAAACAACGGTCTTTTTAAAGGATATGGCTGATTTCGCTGTTGTAAATGCAGTTTATGCCGAGTTTTTTACCCAGGGTTTCCCTGCGCGCTCCGCACTCCAGGTGGCAGCCCTGCCAAAGGGCGGCTTGGTGGAAATCGAAGCGATTGCTGCCGTTTACCCTGCTTAATTATAGGCGCCAGTAGTTTACATCAAACTCTGTAACACAGCCATGATGCCAAAAGTTTCAGTCATTGTTCCCTGCCGCAACGAAGAGCGCACGATTCGCTTGCTCCTGGAGGCGATCATGGGTCAAAGCTTCCCGCAGGAAGCTTTGGAGATTATCATCGCCGATGGGATGTCCACGGACAGCACCCGCGCAGTCATCGCGGAGTTCCAGGCGACTCACCCGGATTTGCGCCTGAGAGTGGTGGACAATCCCAAGCGCAACATTCCGGCTGCGGTGAATGCCGGTATACGCGAAGCGGAGGGCGAGCTGCTTCTGCGGCTGGACGCACACTCTGTACCGCATGAGGAATATATTGAGCGCTGTCACGCCGCGCTGATGGAGGGTCTCGCGGATGTGGTTGGCGGCGTATGGGAAATCCAGCCGCAGGAGAATACTTGGGCTGCCCGGTCCATTGCTTCTGCCGCCGCGCACCCGCTGGCAGTGGGGGATGCGCAGTACCGCTACAGCAAACAAGCCGGCTATGTGGATACCGTTCCCTTCGGCGCCTTCAGACGCGAATTGGTACAGCGGGTGGGGCTTTATGACGAATCCCTGCTTAGCAACGAGGACTACGAGTTCAACACGCGCGTGCGACAAGCTGGCGGCAAAATCTGGTTAGACCCGCAAATCCGCTGCGTGTACTTTGCCCGCCGAAACCTGAAGGAATTGGCAAGCCAGTATTGGCGCTACGG
>JAAZPN010000341.1 GCA_012797215.1 Chloroflexota bacterium
TCATCACGCTGGGGTCAAAGGACCGCGCATTGCTGTACTCCGCAAAGCCCAGGAAGTACTGCAGATAGGGGTTCTCCCGGATCTCCTCCACCACGTCCTCATCCGAGAAGCCATAGCGCTTCTTGATGATGAGGGAGCCGATGGCCATCCGCGCCGACTTGGCCGGCTTACCCTCCCGAGGGTTCGGGAACAGGGCTGCGTACCGCTCCTCAAATACCGCCCATGGAATCAGCCGGGACATGCGCACCCATCTGTTCGCCGGATTCAGCCTGACGCCGCCAAACAGCGTCGCATCCTCGAAGAAAGTCGCCTGGTGTGCTTTTCTCTCGTACATGACGTTTTCACTCCTGGTGAAGTGCAAGGGTTTTGGATGATTTCAGGGGTTTTCCTTGCACCAGTTTATCATGTATCAGGACAAAATGCTTGTGGAATATAAGGAGTTGAGTTGTTCAGTGGACACTATAGTATGGTTGAAACTGCGAAAGAAAACGGCCTGGATCCCTATCGTTACCTGGCCTGGCTGATGCACGAGGCGCCCAGAATGGACCTGAGCGCAGAAGAGCAGATAGCGGGATTGTTGCCCGTCAATGCGCCAGAAGTGTGTAGGGTAAAGAAAGGCGTTTGACGCTTACTTTTTTTTACCCTATATCTTGTTTTTTCTGTTCAGATTCGGGCGGCGGAAGAAAGCTTTTATCAATCTCCCCAACCCCCGGAAACCATGGCCATTTACCATGAACAGAATCGCCTCAGCCATCTCCATGGATACCATGCCGTTCATCATTTTCGCGATGCCCCTGAAGGTAATATTGTAAATGAACAGGAGGTTGAGATCCGGTTTCCCTTCCGCGATGCTCTTGTCCTTCATATCGCTGACTATACGGCAAGCGAAGCGGGCGATGGGATTCCTGGCATAGAACAATTGCGATACGGCATCGTTCATTTGAAGCGACGCGCTTCTATCCCAGTTTCGGGGCGGAATCTCACGCCCAAGAAGGGCGCAAAACTGATCGTCCGGAACGTTGTTCAGATCGCATACTTCATAACAGCCCAGATCCTTCCCTTCGTAGGGGTTGCAGGCGCCTGTGCCTTGAACAACCAGGCTATCAGTCAGACGGATATCCTGAACGCTGGCACCCACCATGAGCCGGTACCTTCCGCCCTCAACCTCAAAGCGATTCGTCTTCACGTTAAAGTAACGGAACGTTTTATCATCCAGCCGGATGCGCACTCGTTTGGTTTCACCCGCTTCCAGATGCACCTTCACAAACCCTTTCAGCTCCATCTTAGGGCGGAATACTGTAGCGTCGGGTAGGCTTACATATAGCTGCGCCACTTCCGCGCCAGCGCATTCGCCTGTGTTTGTTATCTCAAAGCTGATCTGAGCATCGCTGACATCCATGTTCGCATATTCAAAGCTGGTATAGGACAGGCCAAAGCCGAAGGGAAAACGCACCGGCAGATCGGCCGTTTCGTACAGACGATATCCTACATAAACGCCCTCCCGGTATTCGCTGGTTTTTTCCTTGCCCGGATAATACCGGCTGATCGCCGTTCGCTCATAGGTCACGGGGAATGTTTCGCTCAGTTTGCCGCTGGGGTTCACCTCGCCTGTCAACACGCGCAAAACAGCTTCCGCCGACGCCTGCCCCCCAAGCCCTGCCCACAAAAGAGCTTGACACTGATCAATCCAGGGCATTTCCACAGCGCTGCCCGCCGACATTACCACGATAATGCGGGGGTTTACCTGATGAAGCCGTTCCAGAAGGACCCGCTGGTTATCGGGAATGCGCATGTGTTCACGGTCCAAGCCTTCTGTTTCAAACCCCTCCGGCAGTCCCAGATACAGCAACACACAATCGGAATGTGCGGCGATCTCCTCAGCCCGGGCCAAGAGCTCCCCGTCCGGTTCATCCAGCCTGCGGAATCCTTCAGCGTAATGAAATTCATTCTGAAAAACGTGACGGAGCATCTCCAATCCGTTTTCTTCCATTGCAGGATTTACCAGGCTGCTGCCTGCCCCCTGGCAGCGAGGCGTCCTGATAAAATTGCCAATTGCCGCGATTTTGGCATTTTTAGCAATTGGCAGTATATTCCCTTCATTTTTTAACAGAACAATTGATTCTTCCGCCGCTTTTAAAGCCAGTTGGTGGTTTTCCTCAAAGGAGGCTGAAACATCCTGTTTGCGTTCTCTTGCAGTCATGACAAGCTCCAGCAGCTGATGTACCCGCTCATCCACCAGCGTTTCAGCGATCCGCCCCTGCCTTACGGCTTCAATCAGCTGACAAGCGCTGTCATCCCCGGAGCCGGGCATCTCCAGGTTGCAGCCTGTCCGGACTCCTTCCACATAATCATTTCCGCCCCCCCAATCGGTCACCACGGCGCCTTCAAAACCCCATTCCCTGCGCAGAATGTCATCAAGCAAATGCTTGTTTTCATTGGCATACACGCCATTCACCAGGTTATAGCTGCTCATCACGGCCCTGGGCTTGCCTTCTTTGACTGCAATTTCAAAGTTGGTTAAATAGAGTTCCCGAAGCGTTCTCTCATCCAGGACAGAGTCATTGGCCATGCGGTTGGTTTCCTGACTGTTGACGGCAAAATGCTTGGGACAGGCTGCCGCGCCGTTTTCTTGAACGCCGCGGATAAACGCGGCAGCCATTTTGCCGGAGAGATAAGGATCCTCAGAATAATACTCAAAGTTGCGCCCGCAAAGAGGGCTGCGCTTGATATTCAGCCCCGGCCCCAGCACCACCTGCACATCCTGCATCGCAGCTTCTGAACCAATCACCTTCCCTGCGATTTCAGCAATCTTCACATCCCAGCTGTTCGCCACAGTGGATGCGGAGGGCATGCAAGTAGCTTTTGCCGATGCGTTCAAACCCAGATGATCGCCTTCGTCCGCCTGCTTGCGCAGGCCGCTGGGGCCGTCTGACAGGGTGATGGCAGGAACGTCCAGCCGTGAAATCGCCCGAGTATGCCACACATCCTTTCCTGATAGAATGGCGCACTTCTCTTCCAATGTCATTTTTTCGATGATCTTTTTATACATCCTTGCTCTGCCACCTCGCGCAACAACATATCAGAAAGGAGTTAGATGCCAGCTCCTTTCCTCTGAAACTTTTACGATTGAACTTTTAGGGCGCTTTTTCTTTTCACCTTTTTCCTATTCATAATTTGTCCAACAATTACTATGACTTCCAATACAACAAGGAAAATAACCGCTGACAAATTAATTATATGAAACAATTCATCCATATGGTTTACTATCACTGCTGGTTGACCATCGGTATAATAACCGCTGTTGGCAATAGTATAAAGAATGTTCTTACTGGCCTGTCGCATTGCCGAGA
>JAAZPN010000342.1 GCA_012797215.1 Chloroflexota bacterium
CCTGCAGGCCCAAACGACCACGCTCTTGTCCCCATTCGACCCCCTGATTTCTGACCGCGCGCGTACCAAACAGCTGTTCGGCTTCGATTACCAGCTGGAGTGCTATCTGCCAGCCTCCAGGCGCAAATACGGCTACTTTATGCTGCCGATTTTGCACAAAGGCAGTTTGGTCGGCCGCCTGGATGCTAAAGCGCGCCGCAAAGAAAAACGGCTGGAAGTTATCAAGCTGTTTCTGGAAGATGGTGTTGCCCCGGAAGAAGCGCTGCTGGAGGAATTGGCAAAAACGCTGCGGGCGTACGCGAGCTGGCAAGGATTATCCGCAGTGAGCGTGACATCCTCCAAACCCGCGCAGGCAGCAGCAGCGCTAAACGCCAGGCTGCGGGGTCAATAAATCAGGCCTTTGCCGAACTGAAAGTGATGCTCGAGAGTTACCGCGCCGTCCGGGTCTTGCCTCAGGATTGAAAAGTGGTCAATCATCACGCGCCAGTCAAGATTCTTGCCCCGAATAAGCTCCAGCGCGTCCGGCAGATCCTTCCAGCGCAGGTCCTGAACCGCTAATGAGATATGCGGATGCCAGAGCGCAGGGCTGTACAACAGGTTAGGGTTAATGGTGTGTGCTTCCATGTGCTGCCAGATATCCAGATGCGTTTTGACAAGGCTGGGGTTCTTAATAATCTCCAAAAAAACAATCGGAGCCTGACTCACAAAGTGCTCGACGCCCTGCACCACAATGTCAAAGGAGTCCACTTCCGCGGCGAGCTGTTCCAAGAGCGGGATGACCGATTCCAGCGCGTAAGAATCTCCTAACTGCCAGGTGAAGTGCGGCACAGTAGCCGTGCGCACGTACTTAGACCCAAAACGTTCTTCCAACGCGTCCCACATCCGCAGCACCTGGTCTTCGTAGGGTTTTGGTAGCGTTGAGATTAGCGCGTGCATTTTTCCGTCCTTTCTCTATTTGTGATTATATCAAGTGAAAGGCGGCAGAAGCGAATATCATAGCACTCCAGGTTAAACGGAGACACTTTGGCAGCTCTCAGGAAAATATAGAGCTGGTCATCCTGATGCTTGTCATTCTGAACGAAGTGAAGAATCTTTACAAACAGAAGAAATAGGCTCGTAACCATACTCTGCGAGACAATAAAACAAGCAATCGCTCAGCTGTACAGCGCGGCGCGCCTAATTTCCACGTTTTTGGGACTCATGTTATTATCAGCCTGATGGAAAGCCCCATTCCTCCACCAAAAGATGGCCAAACCAGCACAGAGCCTGCCGCGTCCCCTTATCCACTGCAGCGCTTGTGGGCCAGGCTGATAAACTTCGGTATTGCCGACCGCGTGCTGCGGGTTGCTTCCGCGCTGTTCACAGCTTTGCTGCTGGCGGGCGTATTGCTCGTTCTCAGCCGTTTTTATGCCAGCGTCAGCGGCAGCACCCCCGAGGAACAAGTTCCAGCGCAGTCAGTGCTCACGCCCAGCGCGCCAGCCGCGGTCGCGCTTGCCTTTCAGAAAGAAGCGCAGCCACAGGCGGAACCCTTGGGCATTGCGCCGCAGGTTTCATTGCATACCATTCTGCCCTCGCGTGGGCGCACCGAACTGCTTACCTATATCATCCAGGCTGGGGACACCCTCTTTTCCATTGCGGAAAAGTTCGGCCTCAAACCCGAGTCTCTCCTGTGGGGCAACCGCTACACTCTGGGCGAAGACCCGCATATGGTTTTCCCGGGTCAGCAACTGCTTATCCTGCCAGTGGACGGCACGCTGCACCGCTGGAGCGCGGGTGAGGGTTTGAACGGCGTAGCTGGATTTTACGGCGTGACCCCCGAAGCTATTGTTAATTATCCCGGCAATCATCTGAACGCCGCGGCCATAGGTGATTTTGCACTGCCGAATATCGCTCCGGGCACCCTGCTCATTGTCCCGGGCGGCAAAGGCGAATTCCCGGACTGGCGCACGCCGCGCATCACCAGAGAAGACCCGGCCACGGCAATTAATGTCGGTCCTGGCGCTTGCACAGGTTCTTTTGACGGGGTGATGGGCACGCTCAATTTCATTTGGCCGGTCCCAAGCCGTTATCTCTCCGGCTACGATTACAACCCCGAAGCCAATCACTTTGGCATCGATATCCATGGAGAGATTGGCGACCCAATTTCTGCCGCGGACAACGGCGTGGTGGTCTACGCTGGCTGGAACGACTGGGGCTACGGCGAGATGATTGTCATCGACCACGGCCAAGGCTGGCAAACGCTCTACGCGCATCTCAGCACGGTGGACGTGCGCTGCGGTCAGGAAGTCTATCAAGGCGATATCATCGGCACAGTCGGCAGCACCGGCAATTCCAGCGGCCCACATCTGCATTTTGAACTGCGCAGCGACGATTATGGGCGTGTGAACCCCTGGGATTTTCTCCGTTAGCCTCCCAAAATCTGCTTGCCTTCTGGCAGCTCGCTTAGTATTCAAGCCCAACGCATCCATTCCGGTATTTGCTTGCGCTATAATACAGGTATGGAAAGCCCTGTCTACTCCGACGCGCGTCCCTCTCCTATCGCTGGCACCTGGTATCCTGGTAAGCCAGACGATTTGCGCGCGCTGGTGGAAGGCTATTTACAAAAAGCTTCCGCGCCAAAGCTCACCGGGGATATCAGCGCGCTGATTGTCCCGCATGCTGGCCTGGTTTATTCCGGTTTCACCGCCGCGCACGCCTTTAAAACGCTTATTGGCAGCGCTTTCACCCGCGTCGTCCTACTCTCCCCTTCGCACCAATATTACCGTCAGCCGCTGCTAACCAGCGGTCACGAAGCCTATGCCACCCCGCTGGGCATGGTGCCAGTAGACCGCGAAGCAATCTCCCTGCTCGATATTCTCCTGTTAGGGAGCTTTGGCCTTAGCATCGCGCCGGTGCGCCGCGACAGAGAGCATTCCCTGGAAATTGAGCTGCCCTTCCTGCAAGTGGTGCTTCCTGGCGGTTTTCAATTAGTTCCGCTGATGCTGGTGGACCAATCCCAAGCGCTTGTCAGCGCTCTCGCTAAAGTTCTGACAACTTACCTGCTGGGTCTCCCGCCTGAGGAAAAGACCTTGCTTGTCGCTTCCAGCGACCTTTCCCATTTCTTTACTGAGAAGCAAGCCAAGCAATTGGATGGCCGCGTGCTGAGAGCGCTTGAGACCATGGATGGAGAAGCTTTATTGCGCCTGAACGCCAGTGGTCAGGGTCAGGCCTGCGGCGCAGCCCCGATTGCGGTTGTGCTGCAAACCTGCCAGAATTTGGACGCCAATCAGCTTATCATCGCCGATTACCGCACTTCCGCGGATGTAACCCACGATCCGGATTCCGTGGTGGGTTACGCTTCAGCAGTTATTACAAAAACAGTATAGGAGGTGGCGTTTGCGGCGTTCAGTTTTCTTCTCACCGCGCGCTGCCCTGCTGATAGTATTGCTCAGCATTCTGCTCCTAAGCGCTGCTTGCCAGCCGCGTTTTGAAGGCCGGCCTACCGCTTTGCCAACCCGCGTCCCAACTCAGACCTATACGCCCACCATCACAAGCACCCCACCGCCAGTCCCGACCGCGACCTCCTCGCCTACGCCAACACTCACCAACACGCCCACGCCGCTGCCCAGCGCGACGCCAACCGAAACCCCAACGCCTATCCCGCCGCGCCCGGCAGTGCTCTTTCCGCTTAAAGCCGGAGGGGCAAACACCGTCAACTGGAGTTATTTCTACCTAAGCCGCAGAGAACTGCGCGACGATAACAGCTTGCTCAGCCTTTCTGCCACAGTCGCGTTTCAACTTTTAGACCGCGGCATTCACTCCGAAACGGCCCGCGTGCGCGACAAGGATGTGACCATCTATTATTTGCGCGTCAGCCATATCTACAATCAGATACCGATTGAAACCAAACTGGTGCTCACGGGTTACTTTGGGCAGTCTGTGCCAATCAGCGCTTTGCCGGCGGACGGCGCCGCCTTCGTTAATCTGCGCAGTCAGAATTCCGACGCGGTGTTTGAGCCCTGGCGCATACAGTCCGACTGGCTGCTTCCTTTTGACCAGCGCCAGAATCTTTTTCAACAGATGACCCTCAGCGATTTTGAGCAGCTGCTCGCCGACCTGCCCGAAAGGGTGATTCTGCTGGCGCACCATCCGGTTATCTGGCGCCCGGACGATTGGGCACAGGCGGACCTGGATATGTCTCGCCTCAGCGGGCAAGCTGCCCGCTTGGACGCCTTTTTTGACCACGACGCCTTCGACATTCTTACAAGCCAAAGCCGTATGGCCGAGGCATGGAGCGCTTATCTGCTTCAGAACCAGGCCATCCCAACGGATATCGCCCAGGCGGGCTTGTCTTTCTCAGCCGAATACCTGATTATCGTGATTCCTTGATGGATACCCAGCCTGTCAGCAGCATGCAATACGCGGATATCAGCATCAATCTCGCGGCCATCGACCGCAGTTACCACTACGCGATTCCGCCAGAACTGCAGGGCAAGCTGCAGCCTGGCTGCCTGGTCGTGGTGCCTTTTGGCAAACAAATTGTGCAGGGCGTGGTGCTAGCGCTGCTCGAAAAGCCCGAAGTAGAAAACACCCTCGAAATCCTCTCGCTGAATTCAGAGGACACCGTGCTCACGCCGCAGCAGCTGCAGCTGACGCGTTGGCTGGCGCGGGA
>JAAZPN010000343.1 GCA_012797215.1 Chloroflexota bacterium
CCTGCGGACCTGACCGGCGCGGTTATCTACGAAAAAGTCGCATAAGTAAAGGAAAAAGTATGACAGCGAACAAATTAGCACGCGGCGTGGCAGTTGCCGGAGTCGGAATGAGTAAATTCGGGGTCTTCCCGGATAAATCTTCACGGAATTTATTTGTGGAAGCCTACCAGGAACTGCGCCAAACAGTCGAAAAAGGACTTCCTCCCAAGGACATTGAAGCGTTTTATCTGGGGAACTTCAGCGCTGACCAGTTTGAGAAACAAGGGCATCTTGCCCCAATCGTTGCCAGTTGGATAGGTCTTTCCCCTATTGCCAGCGCGCGCATGGAAGACGCCTGCGCGAGCGGCAGTGTGGCGCTCCGCCAGGCTATTCTGGCAATTGCTTCCGGGCAGTATGATGTTGTTTTGGTGGGCGGCCTGGAGAAAATGACTGACCTGCCCACTGCCGCGGTAACCGACGCGTTAGCTTCCGCGGCGGATACGATGTTCGAGATTCCGGCTGGATTTACTTTCCCTGGCTTTTATGCCGCGATGGCCACCGCTTATATGGATAAGTATCAGGCGGACCCGGATGCTTTCCTGCGGGTGGGCATCAAGAACCACGAGAACGGCGCCCTGAACGATAAGGCGCAATTCAACCAGACCATCAAGGACGTGATGGCTGGCAAAAAAGCCAAAGCTGAACAAAAAGGCCTGCCAGTGCCCACCTGGGAAAATGAAATGGACTTCATGCGCGACCCCAAGGCCAACCCGATGATTGCCTGGCCGCTGCGATTATTTGACTGCTCCCCTGTTTCGGACGGAGCCGCCGCGGTTCTGTTGGTCAGCGAGGATCTGGTTTCCAAATACACAGACCACCCGATTTACGTTGCCGGCATTGGTCAGGCCAGCGACGGCGCTCTGGCGGAGAGAGAATCATTGTCAGACGTTCCTTCTGCAGCGAAAGCGGCGAAACAAGCCTACGAGATGGCCGGCATCAGCGCCGCGGATATTAACTTCGCGGAAGTACACGACTGCTTCACGATTGCCGAAATTTTGGCGAGCGAGGACCTCGGATTCTTCCCACGCGGGGAAGGCTGGAAAGCAGCCATGGAAGGCAAAACCTCACGCACCGGCGAGCATCCTATCAATACCAGCGGCGGCCTGAAATCAAAGGGTCATCCGGTGGGCGCCTCCGGCGTCGCGCAGGTGGTGGAAGTGTGGAAGCAGCTGCAAGGAATTGCCGGGGCGCGGCAGTTGCCGGGCAGCCTCAAGTACGCCCTCACGCACAATGTGGGCGGTACTGGTCAGACCACAGTAGTGCATATTTTTGAAAAGAGGAACTGAGATGAGCGACTGTAAACTTGAAACCAAAACTTTCTTTCAGGCGGTTGAAAATGAAGTCCTCATCGGTTCGCGCTGCCTCAGCTGCGGGCACATCAGCATCCCACAACGCTACATTTGTTCCCGCTGCCATTCAACAGAAGCTGAACGGCTTCAGTTTGTGGGCACCGGCAAATTGGCGGCTTTTACGGTGATATATGTTCCCGCTACGGAGATGGTGAAAGCCGGTTATGACAGTAAAAATCCCTACATGGTTGGAATTGTCACCCTGGACGAAGGCCCGCGCATCAGCGCTCAAATCCTGGGAATGGATTTGTCAGACCCTGCTAAAATTAGGATTGGTACTCCAGTGAAGATGACTGTAATCGAACGCGGACCTGAGGGACAGACCAAAAAGTTCCTCGCATTTGAACCGCTGTAGCCCAACAGAGATGAAGAATGCCAGAAATTCTCGCCAATAACGTCCGGCTGTACTACGAACTGCACGGTCCCGAAGATGGAGACGTGCTGGTGCTCTCTAATGGCATCATGATGAGCACAGCCAGTTGGGCTCTTCAGACCCGGGCGTTGGCCAGGCATATGCGCGTATTGCTTTACGATTGCCGCGGCATGTGGCGGTCCGAACATCCGGCGGGACCATATTCGATGGAACAGCATGCCGACGACCTGGCAGCCCTGCTGGAAGGCCTGGGAATCGCGCGAGCGCACATCGGCGGGATTTCTTATGGCTCGGAAATCAGCATGGTCTTTGCGCTGAAGTATCCCGAAAAAACGCAATCTTTGATTGTGATCGACGGTGTCTCAGAAATTAAACCCATGTTGGCAGCGCA
>JAAZPN010000344.1 GCA_012797215.1 Chloroflexota bacterium
ATCGCTTCGTGCCTCGCGATGAAGAAATGCTTATTAGCCTGGGGCTTTCCGCTGGTCCGCTTTGGCAATTAATGCTGGGTTAGCCCTCCAGGCCTTGCTTGCTGATGCCTTTCCCCAGCTCAATGCCGCGTTGGTAAGCCGCCCAGATGGCACGCGAAATCGCCGTGCGAAAGCCGGCTTTCTCAAGATAATACAGCGCCTCCGCTGAGGTACCACCCGGTGAGGTGACGTCGTTTCGCAGCTGGGCGGGATGTCCGCGGCTGTGTAGATAAAACTCGGTGCTCCCGCGCAGGGTTTGGACGACCAGTTGTTCCGCGATGCGCCGCGGAAAACCCATATGCACGCCCGCGTCAATCATCGCTTCCATAAAAAGGAAAACATAGGCCGGACCAGTGCCCGAGAGAGCGGTGGCCATGTCAAGATAAGCCTCGTCGGCAACGAAAATCTCCTCCCCCAGGGTCTGCATGATGTGGGCGGCCATTTCGTGCTGCTCGTCGGTCACATCCGCGCCTTTGGTCCAGACGCTAATGCCCATGCCAATGCGAGCAGGCGTATTCGGCATCGCGCGTACAAGGCAGCGCGTATCCAACTTCTGCTCCAGGGCGGCAAGCGGAACGCCAGCAAGAATTGAGATGACCAATTTGCCCGGGCAGAGCGCGCCTTTCAGCGCGTTGGCCGCCTGGTCCAGCCGCTGCGGTTTCACCGCCAAAATGACAACGTCCGCGGCGCTGGCTGCTTCGTTGTTATCGGTGCTGATTCCAACGCCCAGTTCAGTTTGAAGCTGATTCAGCCTGTCCTGGTTTGGGCCAGCCATGATGATCTGTTGGGGAGAAAGCCCCCCAGTATTAATCAAGCTCAAGGCGATCGTATTGCCCATGACTCCTGGGCCGACCACCGCAATTTTTTTATCCTGAAGCATAAGAACCTCCAAATCTAACTGGTGTTCCAATAAAAATCGGAACAACCGGAAAATTGCCTTGGTTTTATTGTACCAGAGGCAAAAATGGCGACCCAAAGGCGTGCGCGGCAGCCCTGGATGCTTGATTTACTTTTGTGTTAAAGGTTTGAGGGCGTTTCTTGAGCGGCTCAGATAGCCCATGGCCGCAAAGCCGAGCAAGGTTGGTATCCAAAACGAAAACAAACGGTAGCCAAGAATTGCCACAACGCTAATCTCATTCGGAACGCCCAGGCTTGTCTGGATGGCAGCCATAGAAGCTTCGACAACGCCGATGCCGCCGGGGAAAATGAAAGCTATCTTGGATAGCAGGAAGGGAATCCCATAACTGGCAAACAGCACGCCAATGGGGATGTCGTAGCCTACCGCCTTGAAAAACAGGAACATGACGAGCATGTCGAACGCAATGTAGCCAAAAGCGCCCAAAAATGGTTTTTTCCAGTTGCCGCGCGCCAGTTCTTTCCACGAAAGGAGGACGTTGTTTATCATCTCGTGGGTTTTTTGCGGACTGTACGGTTTTTTACGAAAACGGTTCCAACGCCATAACACGCCGTTGATAACCCGGAATGTTTGCTTGGGCAGCACCAATGCCAATAGATATCCAAAAGTTGCGATGGTCAGCAAAAGGATAAAGATGATGTACTGGATTAATTGCCCGCCAGTCAATTTGCCGATGATTGCCAGATACAGGATGCCCAGTATCGCGACAACCTCAATCGAAAGATTCAACAGCATGGATGGCAGGATACCAGCCATCGTCGCGGTGGTGCCGTCGTTGGTTTCGCGCCTGACGGAGCCAAAAATGGAGCCTGCCACGGCAAACCAGCCCCCTGCAACCAACCCGACGCTGGTGGCAGCCATGACAATCAACGTGCCTTTAGGAGTCGAGAGTTTTTTGTCGTGAAGATTAACGATAGCGTGGATACAGTAACCGTAGCTGAGGTATTCGATAACCAGGAACACAAAAGCCAGCCCAACAGCCCACCAGGTCATAGTTTTAACTACTTTCCAGGAGCTGGTCAGGTCGGAAATCTGAGGAAGCAGCAGGTTCACTGCCAGGCCAAGCACGACCAGGATGATCAAATACTGCCAAAACTTCTTCTTGTTCGGCGTAGACTGAGTTTCTAAATTCTCCATACGATTGCGCTGGACCAAGCCAATCTTGATCATGCGTCCCTCAAGTATACATTAATCCGCCGGGGCGTGGCTTGGGGGAGTAAAAGGTGTCGGTACAAGCCTTGCTGCCGCAGCGTGTGGGTTAGATCTGCCATCTATCGATTTTCCTTAAGCTTATACCTGCTCCGGAGTAGAGAGTTCCGGCGCAGGTGCTTCTCTATGCGAGCAATATTCGTGCCAGCAGCTGGTTAATAGGAGAAAAAGCGCGAGAAGACGCCAGCAGGCGGACTGTGACAACAAAGCGCCCCTCTCGTGTATAATTAGCTTGCGCGCGGCTGCGCGCAGAAAAGTTGAGCTTCAGCCCGCGATTCGGGCATACATTACCTAAAGAAAAGAGGAACTATGACCTTGCCAATCACCACCAAGACACCAGTAGAACTTCCCGCACTTCCTTTTGCTGAAACTGCCCTTGACCCGGTAATTTCCGCGAACACCTTAAGCTTCCATCACGGCAAACATCACAAGGCGTATGTGGATAAAACCCTGAGCTTGATCGCCGGAACAGAACTGGAAGGCAAAACGCTCGAGGAGATCGTGCTCGCGGCATATCAGGAAGGAAAAACCGCGCTTTTCAACAACGCCGCCCAGGTCTACAACCACAATTTTTACTGGAAGAGCCTGGCTCCCGCCGGCGCTGGGGAACTTCCCGCTGAAGCTGCCGCACTGCTAATCGACAGCTTTGAAAGCGTGGAAGCCTTCAAAAAGGCTTTCACAGAAGCAGCAGTCGGTCAATTTGGCAGCGGCTGGGCATGGCTGATATGGGACGGAAGCAAACTCAGCATTGACAAAACCGGCAACGCGCTTTTGCCCTGGGTGGAAGGCAAGAAACCCGTTCTGACTGTCGATGTCTGGGAGCACGCGTATTACCTGGATTACCAGAACCGCCGCCCGGCCTACGTGGAAGCTGTTCTGGATAAACTGGTTAATTGGGAATTCCTGCTTGAGAATGTGAAAGCCTAAGCAGAAGCTGTCCCGAACGCCAGCACTAAAGGCACAGATAAGGCGCGTATTATGTCCGCGCCTTTTTTCTCCCAACTGGCTGCCTGGAGGTGGTTCTGTTACCACTTCCAGGTAAATACTTTTAATGGAACCAATTTTATCAGGGTGTTTTCGGGGTCTACAATCCAGTCCTGGTACTTTGCCTCGCCCACGTGCTCTTCGCCAACGTAACGCGCGTAAATCCAGGTGAACTGACGCTTCAGGAACTCCGCGGGTTCGCGCAGAAGTTCCGCCTTGCCTTCCAGGATTACCGCGCGGGTTGCGTCATCGTCCTTAGTTTCATCAATTGCTACAGATATCAGCGGGTTTTCTTCCAGGTCTTTCACCTTGCGGGTGGACGAAAAAGCGCTGACCCACAAGGCGCTGCCGTCCCAGGCAAACCAAACTGGGACGACATGCGGCTGGCCGGATTTATCTGCGGTGGCCATGCGCGCGATAAGCGGCTCGGACAAAAAAGTGTTTATAAATTCGCGTTTTTCTTGAGGCAATGCTTGCATGACTGCTCCGGTTTTCAAGGGTTTGGTTGACCTGCAACCAATCTTATCGCAGAAGCCTGCGCTTGCGCAATGCTGCTTTCTCGATGCGTTAGGAAATGAACAAGAATTGGGGGACGAACCAATGGAGGCATTAACCAGGAAACCGACTGCGAATTAGTTATGCCTTTATGATAAACGCTGTATAGACAAGCTCAACAGGGAGATCGCTTCGCAAGCTCGTGATAACGCATTAATGCGAGATCCTTCGCTGTCGGTCTGTGCCAGATAGGGTATCAGGAAGATAAGCATTCCTTAGGGGCCAC
>JAAZPN010000345.1 GCA_012797215.1 Chloroflexota bacterium
GGCTGGGGAATTGGCTTCCAAATGGTTTGGCAGACGATAAAAGGGCAGCCGCAGGGAGCAATTCTGCAGATGCTGAAGGAAGAGAGCGAGTCGCGCAAGAACCTTTTTGCTTATCTGGCAGAAGAGGTTTTGGAGAATCAGCCGGCTTCTTTCCAAAATTTCTTGCTCAGAACTTCCGTGCTTTCATTCCTGGACACGGAAACCTGTGATTTTTTGATGGACAGCCAGAACAGCATTGACATCCTTAATGAGCTTTTCCGTTCGGGTTTGTTCCTGGAAAAGCTGCGCCCGGGGGTGTACCGTTATCATCACATGTTCCGCGAATTCCTGGAAAACCGCCTGAGCAAAAGCCCAGGGCTTGAACGTGAATTGCACCGTAAAATTGGGAGTTATTTCGCCGCGCATCAGTATTGGGAAAGCGCGATTGGGCATTTGCTCAAAGTGGGGGATTATCCCCAAATCAACCACATTTTGGAGAATGTCGGGCGCGATTTTGTGCTTACAAACCGACACGAAAGCGTACGTTATTGGATCGAGCAGTTCCCCGAAGCCTTGCTGACCCAATATCCCTACCTGAACTATCTTTCCGGAGAAGTGAACCGCTACAACGGCAACTTTGAAATTGCCCTCGAAGACTACCGCACCGCGCAGCGTGGATATCAACAGAGCGGCAACCAGTGGGGCGTCAGCCTGGCGCTGCGCGGGCAGTCGCAGGTATACCTGGACACAATCCGTCCGATCAATGCCAACCAGCTTTTGCAGCGGGCGCTCGCGCTGCTGGACCCGGCGGAGAACCGACAGGAAGTGGCGGAACTGCTGACCCAAATGGCAGAAAATCAGGTCAATCAGGGCGAGATGGAGCAGGCGGAACAGAGCTTGCGACGCTCCAGAGAGCTCTCACGGACAGATTCTGAGGAAAATGATTTCATTCAGGCCAGACTGTATCTGCGTACCGGCCGCATTCAGGAAGGCATTCAGCTTCTGCAAAAACTAGAGCCCGCGCCGGAAGTCGACAACATGAGCCGTCCGCAGCGTTTTCACCGCGAAGCGTCCCTGCTGCTCTCGCTTTTTTACGCATTTAATGGTGAGTTGGATAACGCCTTAAGTTACGCCCAACGCGGCATCGAAATTGGGCAGCATTACCGCTCGGTCTTCGTACGCAGCGTAGGGTTCATGCGCCTCGGCCACGCCCTGCAGCTCAGCCGCGCTTTTGACGAGGACGAAACCGAGTACGCGAAGGCCGCCAACCTATACCAAGAATCCATGCAGGCGGTTGACATCGCGCGCATTCATGTGGAGCCCTTGTGGGGCATGTGCCGGTTGTTGGGATTTTCCGGGAGGTTGGAAGAAGCGCGCAAGACCGCCGAGGAAGCGCTCGCGATTGCCAACAGCTCCGGGGATATCTGGATTGGGATGTTAATCCGGCTCTCGCTGGGAGCCAGCCTGGCAGTATCCGGCGCATACGAAGCCGCGAACCTTGAGCTTTCAATCGCGGAATCCATCGCCGCTCGTGCCGGCGACGCGCTCTCGCGTTCGGCAGCGCTGCTTTGGTTAGCCTACTGCGCCCTGCGCCAGGGCTACGAAAGCTCGCTTTGGCTTTACCTCGAACAAGGTCTGGCATTGATTCACGAGCACCAATATCAGTACCTGCTTACAAAACCCACCATGCTCGGTGGGGATAATCCCATGGTCTTTGTTCCGCTGCTGCTGCAGGCGCGGCAGCAGGGCATCCAGCCCGCGCTCACCCAGCAAATTCTGGAGGAAATCGGGATGGAAGGCCTGGATTACCACCCGGGTTACACGCTGCGCGTCAAAACCTTCGGAGAGTTTAAGGTATGGCGCGGCACAAAACTGCTTGTAGCCGCCGATTGGAAGCGAGAGAAATCCCGCCAACTCTTGCAAGCGTTGGTGGCAAATTTCGGAAATTGGTTAACCCGCGACCAACTCACGCTAATTTTATGGCCAGATGCCGAACCGGCAACTGCCTCCAACAACCTGAAGGTAGCTTTGAGCAGCCTGAACCAAGCGCTTGAACCGGAAAGACCAGAAGGGGAAAAAACTGTTTTCATCCTGAGGAGGGGCAGCCAGTATACCTTGAACCCCAACACGGGCATCATCATCGATGCCGCGCGCTTTGAGCAACTTAGCAAATCTTCTGACACCAGCTCGCTGGAGTCCGCTGCGCGTTTATATCAAGGACGTTACTTTGAAAACGAGGCGGTTGAAGAATTTTTCATCGCGGAAGGCCAGTATTACCATGAACAGTACTTGCGCGTGATGGACCAATTGATCGAAGGCGCGATAAACGCCGCGGACTGGGAGAAAGCGCTCCACTACTGCCGAACACTGCTTAATCGGGACGCGCTGTGGGAACCCGCTTACCGCAGCATGATGATTATCCATCACCGCATGGGGAACCCTGGCAGCGTGCTGCAAACATTCCAACAGTGCCAGCAGGCCTTAAACAGGGAGATTGGCAGCGGGGTATCCGCTGAAACACAGGCGCTACTGAACGAACTATTGGGACGAACATAAGCTCTCGGTTTGATGAAAAAACCGTTTTTGGGCACTCTCATCTCCGCTGGATGAGCAGCAATGCCGCGCGTTTCTGGCAGCGCTAACCCAGCCTTGCGGACTAACCCATTCGATTCAGTTAGTTTTGCTTAGCCAGAAAATGCAAAA
>JAAZPN010000346.1 GCA_012797215.1 Chloroflexota bacterium
TCGTCAATTTCCTGCGGGACTTCGGCGAGAACTTCCTGCTCAAACTTCGCCTTGATTTTGTCGCTCTTGGTCAGGTTGCCGATATTGGTCAGGCGCAGCGTATTATCAAAGAAATCCTGTCCGCGCGTTTCAAAGCGCTGCAGCACATTTTCGACCTCCGCCAGGCGCGGCGCAGTTTCGGATTGCAGCGCCTTATCGTAAGCGCCCAGCATCCCCTCCAGGTCCGCCACCAAGCGCGTGTCAGCTTCCAGTTCTTTGGCTTGCTCCTGGTTCAGTTCCTGCGCCTGGCGCAGTACATTTTCGGCCACCCCCAACGGGCTGTTCAGCTTCAAGCCTAACCTGGCGCGGTCGTCCAGCGTTTCTGTGATATACGTTTCCAGCGCGTCCATGCCGCTTTCCGCGCGCATGGCTGTCTTATGGTCAATATTTTCTTGCAGCAGCGCTTTTTGCCCCAGCTTGGCAGAAACCACAAAAAGCTCGGGTTCAGAGCCGAGAATGCCGGCTGTGTGCTGAGAGACAAAAGAACGCACTTCCTCCACCGCTTCCTGGTTTTCCAGGATGTCGGCTTTGTTCACCACAAGCACAATTTTCTTGCCCCACGAGAGGATTTTCTCCAGGAAGAGCCGCTCGCTTTCGGTCAACGGTCGGTCCGCAGACGTGGTGAACAGGACCAGGTCGCTGCGCGGCACATACTCGTTCGTCAGAATCTCATGCTGGCGGATGATGGCATTCGTGCCGGGGGAATCCACGATATTCAGTTCCTTCAGCATCTCAAGCGGGTAGGTGAATATCGCGAAGCCTTCGTCCACAATTTGCTCGCCAGGTTTCTCACCCCAGCGCACCAGCGTCACGCGGGCTGTGGTCGGGGTCACGCCTTCGCGCAAAACCCGCTCGCCCAGCAGCGCGTTTATTAGCGCGCTTTTCCCGGAATTAAACTCTCCAACCACAACAATCAGGAATAGCTCATCTAACTGACGCGCGGCTTTTTCCAGCGCGCCCAAAGCATCCTTGGGGAGTTCAAAAGCGGAAAGGCGGCCCAGGGCTTCATTCAGCACCTCTTTTTCGCGCTGCAGGTGCAGCAGTTGGTCATTGGTAAGCAGGGTCTGGCGCATAATTTTCTCCTTCGGAGCAGAGCGCGATAATCGCTCTGGAAAGTATTATACCTTTGAGAAAAACCAACCGGATTCGTGTGCAATCCTGTGGAGTCGGAGACCCCTCAATTGACGTCCCCCAGATAAACCGGACGGTCTGGAGCGCTAAGCTTCAGCAGGTGGGGCACCAGCGCGCGGGGATAAAAGTTGGCTTGCTCCAGCGCCTCCAACGGCACCCAAAGCACCTGCTGCTGCCCGCGGTCCGGCTCAGGTCCACTGCAAGGCTGGTAGTCTTCCGCTAGCGTGCAGGCAAACAAAAATTCCACCTGGTGCACATGCCCCGAGGATGCAGCAAATTCGTGGTGGTCGCTGATGTAATCGCGCACAAACATAAGTTCACCCACGCTCACAGGCGCGTTGATTTCCTCCAGGCATTCCCGCCGCAGCGCCTCAGGGAGCGCTTCTCCCATCCTTTGCCCTCCGCCGGGCAGCACGGTATAGGCCCCTAAGCCGTCCTCTTTTTGCAGCAGCAATATTTCCCCTGCGCGGATGACAACTGCCTTGACTGAGTTTCGGATATGTTCTTTCATCGCCTCTCCTCCTGTAGTCCGGGTCAATCCGGCATACTCAAGCCGCCCGTGGTTTCCATCCAATCCACCACGCGTTCCACTGCCGCGTCCAAGTGGTTATCGGAGATATCAACCCGCAGGCAGGGCAGCTGGCTGCGCGAAACGAGGCTTTCAAGCAGCTCCTGCTCGCGTTTAAAAACTTCCAAATCATCATACTGGCGCGGATTGCCAGAGACTTTCAAGCGTTCCTCGCGTGCCTGCGCGAAGGACTCCGGGCTGCGCGTGAGGAAAATCAAGCGGAAGTTAAGCGGCAGCAGCCGCTCTTCCAGCCAACCAAAATCGGGGCATCTGCCGTAGGTTTGCAGTTGGTAAGCCTGCGTGGAAAGGTGAAAACGGTCCACCACCCAGGAATAATAGCGCTGTAGTTCAAAGAGACGCGCCCAGGTGCGGTAGGTTTCCAGCGCCTTTTCTTCTTCTTCGGGTTGGTAATTAATCAAGCCCCTGCCCCAGGGGAAATTGGTAAACGCGCACCATTCCGCGGAGATGAGCGGCGAATGGTAGCGGTATTTGCGGGGACCCACAAAGCGTGGATGCTCGTTGAGCCTGAACGCAATTTCGGTCTTGAAGGTCAGCCGCGTGCCTTCCAGGATAACCTTTGGCGTAAGTTTTGCGCCCATGATTGCTCCTTGTTCTACTTTCTACTTGTTTCTTCCTCGCCTGCGCGCCATCGCTCTGCCCACCGAAAGGAAAATTGCTCTTTCACCAATGCAGTCTAGGCTCTTTAAATTGAGCATGCAGGTCGCCAACAAGGTTTATTCTAAAATCAGTTCCCACAGGTGAACATGGGCTATATCGCCGTCATTCACGTTTAAAAGTGAGACCCTCAGCGCCGTGATGCGCAGCGCCCGGCCAAATTCCAGGCTCAGGGGGCTTACTTTCTCGAACCCGGTGGTTTCAACACGCAAGCGGATCGTCTCACCGCCGCCCTCCGGGCTCAGTTCCACTTCCAGGCGGCTGGCCGCGTTGCCTACCAGCGCTGTAACCCGGCTAAGTGTAAGCGCCTGCGGGAATTCTAAGCTAATAACCAGCGGATTAGCTTCAAATGTACGGATGAGGGTGTTTGGGTCCCCATCGAAAGCCTGGTAGATAGCGTTGATGTCCAAAGGCGAATACTCCGCCCGCACCTGCTGCCCAAAAAGCTCCAGAACCGCGCTTTTGGGCTGGCGCCGCTCGGCCTGCTCCGCCGCGAAGACCTCTGCGATGCCATCGACGTAGCGCAATGAGATAAAGGTAAATCCAGGCTTGCCGTTGGGGTAAGGCAGTACCCTCAGCACTTCAACATCGCTAAATTTGCCAGTTTCAGGCAGCCAATCCACCTCTTCCGGCGTCATCACAAAGACCTTGCTTTTATCCAGGGGCAGCTGGTAGAGGGTATAGGGCGCGATATTCCCCACGCTAATGGGCAGTGGGTCTCCCAGAAAGTAGCGCGCGATAACGTCAGTGCCATTCGCCCAATTTGGGCTCAGGATTATTTCCTTATCCGGGTTTTCGCGAGCGTATGTTTTTATTGCATCAAAGAGGGTCAGGCCGCCCCACTGCAGCCCATACATGCCGTAATTCTCAAACCAGGTGGGACCGTTCTTCAGGGCGTCATAGGTCATCAATCCGCTGAGGGCGGCCCAGCTTGCCCAGAATAGTGCTGGCAGCAGTTTGCGCAAACGTGTTTCAGGGCGCGGCAAAGTAAACACGCGTTCCATGCCAATCAGCGCCATGTAGCTGAGCGGCACAATCATCACCAGCAAGCGCGTGATTGCCGGACCAACCAAGGCCGCGCCGCTTGGGGCTGCCAACAAGGCGATAAAAACAGTTTTCTTGGCTGGCTCACGCAAGCCGCGCGCGGATTCCACCAAGCCAAGCAAAACCAATGGCAGGCTGAGCAAAGGAAAATGCCCCATGCCCTTCATCTGGTGCCGTATCAGGTCAGTATCATTCGGGAAAAACCAATACCGTGGATCCAGCCCGCGTAAGTAGTTGCGCAGAAACGCGCCCGCCTTAACAGGCAAAGCCGCCTCCGAAATCCAGTAAGACCGCAGCTGCGTCAGGTGGCGCGCCAGCGCTTCTGGATGGTTGAAACGGAAGAGCGCGTAGGGCAGCGCCGCGAGCACGAGCGTGAGCAGACCAGCAAGCAAGATGCGTTTATCCTGCCAGTGGTAGCGCCAATCCGCGAAAAGCAGCGCTGCACCCGTGAGCACAACCACCAGCTGCAGTGGGCTGTAAGCATAAAAAGCCAATGCCCCAAAGAAAATTGCCAGGGGCAGGATTTTGCGGTTTTTTAGCCTGTAATGGAGGTAAAAATACA
>JAAZPN010000347.1 GCA_012797215.1 Chloroflexota bacterium
CGCGTGCGGCTTGTCTTGCTTTCCGGCTCCCGCGCCAACCCGGACGCCCCGCGCGACGACCTGCAGGATTTTGATATCGTCTATTTCGTGAACGACCTGGATTCCTTCCGCGGGAGTAAGTCCTGGTTGGATTACTTCGGACGCCGATTAATCATGCAGAAACCAGAGGAGATGGGGGAAAACCCGCCCGAAACACCCGACCTGGCGTACCTGATGCTCTTTGAAGACGGCAACCGCATCGACCTGAGCCTTTATCCGCCAGCCCGACTGCGGGAAATTGTCGGCAGGGAGGGATTCTGGCGCGTGCTGCTGGATAAGGACTACCTGGCCGCCGACCTGCCCAAACCTTCCGCGGCGCAATTTCAAACCAAGCCGCCCACTGCCAAAGCGTTCGAGGACTGCTGCAACGAATTCTGGTGGGTCAGCCCTTATGTCGCCAAGGGTCTCTGCCGGCAGGAACAGCTCTACGCCGTCTGGCACATGGAAGCCGTAATCCGCAAAGAACTCCTGAAAATGCTTGCTTGGTGGGTCGGGACGCGCGAGGGGTGGCTGGTGCCGTTGGGTAAGCAGTATAAATACCTGCGGGCGCACATGGAACCTGTCGCGTGGGAGCTGCTCATGCGCACCTGCCGCCTGGATAAACCCGCTTACTGCTGGCAGGCGCTCTTTGCAGCCCAGAGGCTCTTCCGCCACGCCAGCTGGCAGGTGGCGGATCATTTTGGCTTCGGCTATCCGCCTTACGACGAGAACGTGACCCCTTATATCGAAGGCCTGTTCAAGCGCTGGCAGGAAATCAGCGCCCGGATGAAGTAATCCGCTGAAGTATAATCACCTTATCACTCTGTTTCAGGAGGTCTCACCCGATGTCTGAACCAAGAACTGTTCGCGCGCCAAGAGGCACGCAACTCAGCTGCAAGAACTGGCTCATCGAAGCGGCATACCGCATGCTCCAGAACAATTTGGACCCGGAGGTAGCAGAAAAGCCTGCGGAATTGGTTGTTTATGGCGGCCGGGGCCAGGCTGCCCGCTCGTGGGAAGCCTTTGACGCGATTTTAGGCTCTCTGCGCGCACTGGAACCCGACGAAACGCTTTTGGTGCAGTCCGGCAAGCCCGTGGCGGTGTTCAAATCCCACCCAGATGCCCCGCGCGTGTTGATAGCCAACTCCAACCTGGTGCCGCACTGGGCCACGCAGGAGCATTTTGACGCATTGGCAGCCAAGGGGCTGATGATGTACGGTCAGATGACCGCCGGCTCGTGGATTTACATCGGCACGCAGGGTATCTTGCAGGGCACCTATGAAACACTCGGTTCGCTGGCCAAACAGAAAGGCTGGCCTTCGCTGAAAGGTAAGTTCGTGTTGACCGCAGGCCTGGGCGGCATGGGCGGCGCGCAGCCGCTGGCCGTTACAATGAACGAAGGCGTCGGGCTGGTGGTGGAAGTGGACCGTGACCGAGCGAAACGCAGGCTGGAAATCGGCTACGTGGACGCGCTGACAGATGACCTGGAAGACGCGATGACCATGGTTGAAGAGGCTGTGAGGCAGGGCATCCCCAAATCTATCGGTTTGATTGGCAACGCGGCCCAAATCTTCCCCGAGCTGGAAATGCGCGGCGTCGTCCCGGACGTGGTGACCGACCAAACCCCAGCGCACGACATCATGAGCTACATACCCGCCGGGATGAGCGTGGAGGAGGCTGACGCGCTGCGCAAAGCCGACCCCAAGCGCTACGCCGAGCGTTCCCAGGAATCCATGGCGCGCCATGTGGAAGCCATGCTGGCTTTCCAGAAGAAGGGCGCGGAAGTATTTGATTACGGCAACAACCTGCGCCAGCGCGCGTACGATTGGGGCCTAAAGCAGGCTTTTGACTTCCCGGGTTTCGTGCCCGCTTACATCCGCCCGCTCTTTTGCGAAGGCAAAGGACCTTTCCGTTGGGTGGCGCTCTCAGGAGACCCCGAGGATATTTACCGCACCGATGAAGCCATCGCGGAGCTTTTCCCGGAAGACCAGCACCTGCAGCGTTGGATTCGCATGGCGCGCGAGAAAGTACCCTTCCAGGGGCTGCCTTCGCGCATTTGCTGGCTGGGTTACGGCGAACGCGCCCGCGCTGGCTTGCGCTTTAACGAGCTGGTGGCGCAGGGCATCATCAGCGCGCCAATTGTCATTGGACGCGACCATCTGGATGCCGGTTCGGTGGCTTCCCCGAACCGCGAAACCGAAGCCATGCTGGACGGCACCGACGCGGTGAGCGACTGGCCAATCCTGAACGCGCTGATAAACGCCGTGAATGGCGCCACCTGGGTCTCTTTTCACCATGGCGGCGGCGTGGGCATCGGCTTCAGCCAGCACGCCGGGCAGGTCATCGTCGCGGACGGCACGCCCGAAGCGGCTGCCCGCCTGCAGCGCGTGCTCACCGCCGACCC
>JAAZPN010000042.1 GCA_012797215.1 Chloroflexota bacterium
ACTTACCGACTGTTGTGACTGGTGAGGACGGCCGCAACGCAGTCGTGATCGGTTATGCCGCATGGAAATCTTTCCACGAAAATCGCCCGGTAAAGATCAGTGAGATCGCCGGATGAAATTATTCAAATTGATTATCAAACAAGGAGCATGAAATGTCAGAAAAGTTAGTGCCTGAAGGTTACCTGGCTTCCAATCAACCAGACCTGTTTTTTGAGGATAACGCCGTAGGCCGGCTGAAGAAAGAGGTATGGGAAGCCAGCGATGAAGAAATTGATGCCATCCTGGCGGATTATGGTGTTCCTTCCCCAGTGGAATGGGGCAAGCCTGGCTCTTATATTCAGACCACCACCCGCTGGAAGGTGGAAGAAAATCGCAAGAAGAACGACATTGTCTTTATCCCGGTCGGCTGCACCGAGCTGCATGGTCAGCATCTGCCAAGTGCGGCCGATACGCTTTACGTCAGCGCGATCTGCGAAGGTGTGCGCCGCTTCACCGCGAAGCGCGGCGCGCCAGTGAACCTGGCGCTGCCCCCTCTAAACTACGGCGGTCATCCTTACCACCACCTGGGCATGCCCGGCACGGTTATCGTCCGCGAACATGTCGTGCGCGAAATGATGATCGACGTCATGCTTGGCCTTTGGAATGATGGTTTCCGAAAGCAGTTGATCGTGAACAACCACGGACAGCTATGGATGCTGGAGTCTGCCGTGCAGGAATTCCAGAAGCGCTATCAGTTGCCTGGCATCTTCAGGGTGATTGACTGGCACCGTGGTGTGCGTGAATTCTTCCGCCCGACCAATCGCGGTGGCCAGATGGGTACCAATTTTGTGCACGCGGACGAGTCCGAGACCTCCCTCAGCCTGCTGCTGCATCCTGAAATGGTGGACATGAACTACGCCGTGGATACCGAGGGCAAGAGCTACCTGCCTGAAGGTCATTTTGACAAGTCCGTGGACCCATTCGGGCGCCCCAGCCGCTGGTCCGAAGGCGAAGGTCACTTCGCGATCGAAATCGCCGCCACCCCGGAAGGCGTGGTTGGCAAAGCGAAGTCTGGCGCAGCCTATAAGGGTAAACGCCCCATGGCTGCAATCCTGAAGTACCTGACCCTCTGGCATGATGATGTGCTTGAGGCTTTTCCAGCCGGCAAAGTGCCGCCCGTGGAAGAAGTGACTTTGCGCACTGAAAAAGAAATGGAACCCTACCTGCGAGAGCCTCTGAGCAAGGGATGGAAACCGGTTTACGGTATTCCCCGCATCGGACAGGGAACAGAAGTTTAATTTGCGGTAACTCGAAAAGGAGAAATAACATGAACGGAAAAATGGAAGGCGTTACACTTGTCGCGGACTGGGACCCCAAACCCGGTTTCAAGCTGGGCGCGAAAGACATTGAAGGTCGCCAGACCTATTTAGGCAGCCTCGTTTGGCGTAATCCCCGCCTTGAGATCCGGGAATACAACATCCCGACCCCTGGCGACGATGAAGTGTTGATCGAAGTTAAGGCTTGCGGCATATGCGGTTCGGATGTGCATATGGCCCAGGCAGATAAAGATGGCTATATCTTTTATCCCGGATTGACTGGTTTCCCGAGCATCCTGGGGCATGAACTCTCCGGTGTGGTGGTTGAAGCTGGCAGAAAAGCTTTCGACAAACGCACCAACAAACCCTTTAAGGGCGGCGAGGCAGTTACCACAGAGGAAATGCTCTGGTGCGCTCAGTGTAAGCCTTGCGCGGATGGTTGGCCAAACCATTGCGAGCGATTGGACGAGATTGGTTTCAACGTCAACGGTGCATTCACCAAATACATCGTTGTACCCTCCCGGACCATTTGGAGCCTGGAACCACTGCGGAAGAATTACTCGGAAAAAGATTTGTTTGTTGCTGGCAGCCTGGTGGAACCAACTTGCGTGGCGTACAATGCCGTGATCGAACGCGGCGGCGGCATCCGGCCTGGAGACCGAGTGGTGGTTTTGGGCGGCGGACCAGTGGGCCTCGCAGCTTGTGCCATCCTGAAACGGGCAGGTGCGTCCCAGGTTATCATTTCTGAAACCCAGGAAGACCGGGCGCAAATGGCGCTGAAATTAGGCGCAGATTATCATGTGAACCCACTCAAAGAGGATTTCGCAGATCGCGTCTTGGAGATCACGGGTGGAATGGGGGCTGACCTGTTCATGGAAGCGACCGGCTTACCTACGGTGGTTTATCCCGGAATTGAGCGGGTTGTTTGGGAAGGTCGAACTCTGAACAGCCGAATCGTCGTCACAGCCCGGGCAGAAGCAAAGATGCCAGTGGCTGGCGAAGTGCTCCAGGTGCGGCGAGCTCAGATC
>JAAZPN010000348.1 GCA_012797215.1 Chloroflexota bacterium
CCCTGAAGGTCCGAACATCGGCCTGATTGGCCGTCTGGCTGCTTACGCCACTGTCAATGAATTCGGTTTTATTGAAACACCCTACCGCAAGGTGCGCCACTACCTGGATGCCTCTGACCCAAAGCTGGTCAATCATCTCCTCCGCAAGGATATTGTGGACCCGGTCACGAATGAAGTGGTCTACCAGGCCGAAACGCGCGTGACGGCTGAGATGGCTGAAAAAATCAGCAAGCTGGGTTTGAAGGATGTTTGGGTGCGCCCGTTCGTCACGGATGAGTACGTTTACCTTTCCGCGGACGCGGAGGACAAGTATGTCATCGCCCAGGCGAACGCGCCGCTGAACGAATACAATGAGTTCCTGCACCGCAATTCCTGCCGCTTCCACTCCACATTCGCGATTTATGATTACGAGTTCATTGATTACATGGATGTGGCGCCGAACCAGGTTGTGGGCATCAGCGCCGCTTTAATTCCGTTCCTGGAGCATGATGACGCTAACCGCGCCCTGATGGGCTCCAACATGCAGACACAGGCGGTTCCACTGCTGCGCCCGGAAGTCCCGATTGTCTCCACCGGCATGGAAGGCGCTGCTGTGGCTGATTCCGGCCAGGTGGTCATCGCGGAGGAAGACGGAGAAGTCGTCAAGGTCACTGGTGACAAACTGGTGCTGCGCCAGATGGACGGAAGCATTAAAGAGCACGCCCTACGCAAGTATCAGCGCTCTAACCAATCCACCTGCATCGACCAGCGCCCGGCAGTTACCAAGGGCCAAATTGTACACAAGGGCGATGTGATTGTCGATTCTTCTTCGACTGAAGACGGCAAGCTGGCGCTTGGGCAGAACGTGTTGGCTGCTTTCGTCGCCTGGGAGGGTTACAACTTTGAGGACGCAATCCTCATTTCTGAACGCCTGGTGGAAGAAGACCGCTATACCAGCGTGCACATTGAAAAATACGAGGTAGAAGCTCGGGATACCAAACTGGGTCCGGAGGAAATCACCCGTGAAATTCCCAATGTTGGCGATGAAGCCATCCGCAACCTGGATGAAAGCGGCATCATTCGCATTGGCGCGGAAGTTGGACCCGAAAGCATCCTGGTAGGGAAAATTACCCCCAAGGGCGAGAAAGAACTGACCCCTGAAGAACGCTTGTTGAGAGCGATTTTCGGCGAGAAATCGCGCGATGTGAAGGACACTTCCCTGAAGATGCCGCACGGCGAGCGCGGTATCGTGGTGGATGTCAAAGTATTCACCCGCGAAGAAAACGCGGACCTTTCCGCGGGCGTGGATAAAATGGTGCGCGTATCCGTCGCGCAGCGCCGCAAGGTGATGGCTGGCGATAAAATGGCTGGTCGGCACGGTAACAAAGGCGTTGTTTCGATGGTCGTGCCTGTGGAAAACATGCCCTTCCTGGAAGATGGGCGCCCCGTGGACATCATTTTGAATCCTTTGGGCATCCCCGGTCGTATGAACATCGGCCAGGTGTTGGAAACGCACCTGGGGTGGGCGGCGGAAAGCCTTGGCTTCCGCGCGATTACGCCGGTTTTTGACGGCGCAACCGAAGAGGAAATTGAAGCCGAATTGGCGCGCGCCTGGATGATTAACGAAGCCTGGCGCGTGACCGGCGAGAAAGCCTGGGAATGGCTGGAAAGTGTGAAGGCTTATTCCGCTGAAGACCTGAAGGACGATGAGGAAGCCCGCCTGATTTACCTGGCTAACGCGCTCGCGAGCACTGGCATTGACATTCAGGAATTGATGGCTAATCGTCTGCTTGCCCGCCGCGCAGCGCTAAATATGTGGCTGAAAGATGAAGGCTATGACCCTGCTGGCATCACCGCTTTCCCTGAAGATCAAATCTCGGTCAGCGAACGCAACGCCCAGGACGAACGCGCGGGGAGAGCTTGCCTGGACCTGTGGGCAAAGTCTTTGGGAATGGAACTGGACCAGAACCAAAGCCTGGAAGAACTGCGTAAAGCCGCGCAGCAGATTATGCTCGAAACTGGCGACCCGGTTCCAACCATTGGCAAGCAAATCTTGCGCGATGGCAAAACCGGAGACCGGTACGACCAACCTGTGACTGTTGGATACATGACCTTCATGAAATTACACCACCTGGTTGAAGATAAGGTGCATGCCCGCGCGACAGGCCCATACAGCCTGGTAACCCAGCAGCCGCTGGGCGGCAAGGCGCAGTTTGGTGGTCAGCGCTTCGGCGAGATGGAAGTTTGGGCTTTGGAAGCATACGGCGCGGCGCATACCCTGCAGGAAATGCTGACGGTTAAATCTGATGACGTGGCTGGACGCGAAGCGACTTATCAGGCGATCGTGACCAGCAAGCCGATTGAAGCTCCCGGCACTCCCGCGGCATTCAAAGTGCTGGTTAAGGAACTTCAGAGCCTGGGTTTGGCGGTTGAATCGATTATGGAAGACGGCGAAATTGTCAGCTACGGCAAAGAGAGCGACCGTCGAGATAATCGGGTCCCAACCGGGCTGCTTGACTCAAGATATGGGGCGTGATAGAATCCACGCTCGCTTTGTCAGGCAGGGATAGGTTAACTGTGCCTGGCAAACGGTATCAGACGAGGAGGCCATCCGCGCTATTGATGGCCTTGATTGATGAATGATGAGTAAGTTTTTATTATAGACGGAGGCAAAGTGCCAACAATTAATCAATTAGTTCGCAATGGTCGCAAGACCAAACACCAGAAGAGCAAATCTCCTGCTCTGCAGTACACGCTGAACTCGGAAAAGCAGCGTCGGACGCGCCAGCCCAAGGGTGCCCCGCAGAAACGCGGCGTATGCACGATCGTGCGTACGATGACCCCCAAGAAACCGAACTCAGCGCTGCGCAAAATCGCCCGCGTTCGCCTTTCCAATGGAATGGAAGTTACCGCTTACATTCCTGGCGAAGGTCACCAGCTTCAGGAGCACTCTGTTGTGCTCGTGCGCGGCGGCAGGGTCAAGGATTTGCCCGGCGTGCGTTATCACATCGTGCGCGGCACGTTGGATACCACTGGTGTCGCGGACCGCAAGCGCGCCCGCTCTAAGTACGGCGCCAAACGCGGCAAGTAACCCGGATGCTTTATGGCAGAGACAGGCGCGCTCACGCAATGGACGCGGTTGTCTTGCCTGTATTTGATTGAGGAGTAATAATGTCAAGAAGAATCAAACCAGAAAAACGGGAAGTCCTGCCGGATGTGCGTTACAACAACACGCGAATCCAGATGATGATTAACCGCATTATGTTGAACGGCAAGAAGAGCACCGTCACCAGCCTGGTCTACGACGCGATCGATATGATTGCCGCGAAGACTGGCAAAGACGGCGTGGAAGTGTTTGAGCAAGCGCTCAAAAACGTCAGCCCTGTTATGGAAGTCCGCCCACGTCGTGTTGGCGGCGCCACCTATCAGGTGCCTATGGAAGTCGCTCCTGAGCGTCGGCTGACCCTGGCCATGCGCTGGATCATCAGCGCTTCCCGCGCGCGCTCTGGCAAATCCTACTCTGAGAAACTTGCCGCTGAACTGATGGATGCCGCTGAAAATCAGGGCGCGTCTATCCGCCGCAAGGAAGAAACGCACAAGATGGCAGAAGCCAACCGCGCGTTCTCTCACTTCCGCATGTAATTCCGCGGAACGAATAAATTCAGGTAATTAATGGAAGAATTTCCGCTCGAGAAGTATCGAAATATTGGCATCATCGCCCATATTGACGCTGGTAAAACAACGACTACCGAGCGGATTCTTTACTATACCGGTAAAACTTACCGCCTGGGCAACGTGGATGAGGGCACGACCGTCACCGACTGGATGGCTCAGGAACGCGAACGCGGCATCACAATTGTTTCCGCCGCTGTTACCGCTGAATGGAAAGGGTACCGCGTCAACCTGATTGATACCCCCGGACACATCGATTTCACCGCCGAAGTGCAGCGATCTTTGCGCGTGCTTGACGGCGGCGTGGTGGTGTTCGACGCGGTGCAGGGCGTGGAGCCGCAAAGCGAAACAGTCTGGCGCCAGGCTGACAGGTATCACGTTCCCCGGATTTGTTTCGCGAACAAGATGGACCGTATGGGAGCTTCTTACTCCCGCACCATCGAAAGCATTAACCGCCGACTCGGCGCCAATACTCTCGCGATGCAAATCCCGATTGGAGAAGAATCTGCCTTCTGCGGAGTCATTAATCTTCTCGAGGAAGAAGCAGTTTACTTTGACGACGAAAGCGGCAAGGAACCGCGCGTGGAGCCCATCCCGGCAGAATACCGCGAGAAGGCTGCTCGCAAACGTGCGGAGTTGGTTGAAAAGATTGCCGAGCTGGACGACGCCCTGATCGAAAAGTTTCTGGAAGGCGAAACCATCAGCCTGGCTGAACTGAAAGCTGCGCTGCGCAAAGGCGTCATTAACGCCAGCGTTACCCCCGTCTTTTGCGGGACGAGCCTGCGCAACAAGGGCGTGCAGCCCTTGTTGGACGCTGTGGTGGATTATCTGCCCTCGCCGTTGGATGTGCCGCCTGTGAAAGCGACGCTTCTGCGGGATGACAGCATCGTTCATCGCAGCCCGGACCCCGCCGCACCGCTCTCGGCGCTCGTGTTCAAAATTGTCACCGACCCATACATGGGGCGCTTAGCCTATATCCGCGTATATTCGGGCAAAGTGAAGCAGGGTGAAGCTGTCTATAATTCCTCCAAGGGCAAAAAGGAACGCGTTGGACGCTTGCTGCGCATGTACGCCGACCGTCGGGAGGACATTGATGAATTGGCGGCTGGCGATATCGGCGCTATCCTGGGTTTGAAGTTCAGTTTTACTGGCGACACCCTGAGCGATTCCTCAGCGCCGGTGGTGTTGGAAAGCATCAGCTTCCCGGAACCGGTCATTTCTGTGGCGATTGAACCCAAGACCAAGGC
>JAAZPN010000349.1 GCA_012797215.1 Chloroflexota bacterium
ATTGCGAAGGAGCGTCAGCGCCTGTGGCAATCTGCCTGTGTTCCCGCCGGTGTCCCCACCGAGCGGGTATTGCTGATAGCAGACCTTGCGGTCAGAAGCCCTGGATGGTCAGGAGACCATGCAAGACCAAGTTCCCGTCGCTATGACTATTCGGTCACAATTTACGCCAAGCAGCAGCCAGCTAAATTCACCGTTTTCCCTGATACAATAGCCGCATGTCCAGGCCGCCCCTCAACATTCCTGCTCTCTATGCCGGCTTCAACGCCCCCGCTACCAGCTTCGACTGCGGCCTGCTCTGCGCCCCGCACAACCCGCGCGGCATCCCCTTCTGCTGCGATATTTGCTGCGCTGTTCCGGTTGCCTACCATGAAGAATGGGAATACCTGCGCCCGCGCACCAAGCTATGGCATCCCTGGCGCGGCGACGAATGCACGGCTGAGCCCGAAGACCCCGGCCGCCTGGAAGCCGATACCCCCGCGCATATGCGTTTGCTGGCCTGCCTGGGACCGCAGGCCTGCCAGCGCGAGTACCGCAGCATCACCTGCCGGCAGTTCCCCTTCTTCCCCTACATCACCGCAGACGACCGCTTTATCGGGCTGGCTTACCACTGGGATTTTGAGCCCCACTGCTGGCTGCTCAGCCACCTGGAAACTGTGAGCTTTGATTTTCGAGCCGAGTTTATCAAGACCTACGACCAGCTCCTGGTGGACTGCCCCGAGGATTACGACTCTTACTATTACCTTTCAGAGGATATGCGCGAAAGTTTCGCGCTAGCCCACCGACGCATCCCACTGCTGCACCGCAACGGCGGTTTTTACCTGCTCAGCCCCCGTTCCGGAAGGCTCACGCGGGCAAAGCCTGAAAACTACCAGCGTTTTGGCCCCTATCGCAAAGAGCCCGCTGAAGCCTGAGTTCGGGGTATACTTTTAGCAGACCAACCAAAGGAGCCTTACTGTGGCATTTTTTTCTGATCCCCTGACATTTAAACTCGCTGGCATTGCCGGCGTGCTGGCCGTCCTGATCGGCGCACTGATTGCTGGGTTTGCCTACCGCGGCAAAGACGGCGAGCGTTACTCCCCACTCAATCACTTCATCTCCGAGCTCGGCGAGGAAGGCGTCTCGGCCAATGCTGGCTGGTTCAACATCAGCCTGATCGTCAGCGGCCTGTGCCTGTTGGTGGCTTGTATCTCGCTAGGGCTCATACTCCCGGGCACTCTGGCCAGGATAGCGGGCGTGATTGGCGCGCTCTGCGCTCTCAGCCTCGCGCTGGTGGGGCTCTTTCCACTTAACCTTTACAAACAGCACTCCGCCTCCGCTTTGGCTTTCTTCCGTGCCGGCCTGGCTATGTTAATCCTTTTCACGTTTGTAATTGTCACCCAACCGGCGGGAACTGAACGCATCTCGCGCTTCTACGGTCTGGCTGGCGCGCCTGCCATTGCTGCGTTCGCGTATTTCCTCGCGCTGGCTGTTCAACGAAATAAAGATAAGAAAGCCCTTCAAGCCCCTGCGGAGAAAACCCGTCCGCGCGTCAGCCGGATCAGCATCGCGGAATGGGCAGTGTTCCTGAGCCTGGTGCTGTGGTTTGCTGTGCTTGCCATCGCGCTGTAATTTTCTAGCGACCACCTACAAATTAGCGCGCCCTTTGCGGAGGGCGCGCTTTGTTTTTCTAAAGCTGCAGCGAAGGAAGGGCTTACTTACTTAGCTGCGGCAGGAACAAAGCCAGCTGCAACAACGTATATTCCTCTCCGTCACGAAAAGGTTCTGACAGGTAGTTATATGCCGCATCGTTTATCCAGGCTCCATATTCAACATCCAGGCGCAGCCTGCCCCCGCCGGTGCCAGTGGTTACCGTTACCACGTAGTAATCCTCGCTGCCGCTGATGTTCAGCACGCTCGCGCCGCTGTTGCCGGAAAGCCCGACCGCCGTAAAATCCTCCGCGCCTACGTTCAGAACTGATTCAGAGAAGGTAACCGCGTAGTCCACCTGCGCTTCTGAGGTCGGGTTCGGGTCCAGGCGCAGGATGGAGAGCACTGTTGGGGCAGTCTTGTCAATCGTGTAAGCTTCGCCCGTTGTGTACGGCAGCCCGCTAATCAGGTTTCCAGCCAAATCCCTGATTTCTGCCGCTTCGGCCACATCCAAACGAATCGTCCCATCGCCAGAACCAGTGAGCACTTGCACGGTGTAATTGCTTCCATAGCTATAAAGGTTGGAAAAGCTAGCGCCAGAAATGCTGCCATCCACGGTCAGTTCAAAATCAGTCAGGTCCACTTCAACCACGTTTTCAGTAAAGCTAAGTTGAAAACTCACAAGGTAAGAGTTAGTCGGGCTTAAGTTTATCCGCGTGCTGGAAAGCACCTCCGGTGGGGTACGGTCGATGAGGTAGCTCTCACCATTCTGATACGGCAAACCGGCGACCGGATTGCCAGCCAGGTCCCAGATTTCAGCACCCTCAACGACATCCAGGCGCAGGCTGCCATCGCCCGTGCCAGTGTTCACGCCCACTTCCCAGTTATACGGTCCGCCAGTAACATATTC
>JAAZPN010000350.1 GCA_012797215.1 Chloroflexota bacterium
CACTCAAGGAAGACTTCGCGGATCGCGTTTTGGAGATCACCGGAGGAATGGGAGCCGACCTGTTCATGGAAGCCACCGGCTTACCTGAGGTGGTTTATCCTGGTATTGAGCGGGTTGTTTGGGAAGGTCGAACACTGAACAGCCGGATCGTCGTCACAGCCCGGGCGGAAGCCAAAATGCCAGTGGCTGGCGAAGTGCTCCAGGGGCGGCGAGCTCAGATCATCGGCGCACAGGGACACTCCGGGCATGGCACCTTCCCGCGCGTGATCGAGTGCATGGCCACCGGTATGGACATGACCCAGATCAGCACCAAGAAGGTCACCCTGCACGAGGTTCCTGAGAACATCATTCGGCTTCAGACCGATCGGTCTGAATGCAAGATCACTTACCTGGCGTAAAAATAGGTAATGGAGGTCAGCCAGTACCCCTGGCTGACCTCCGAACTGGAGTGACTTTGATGAAATTATCGGTAGTGCTTTCCACGCAACAAACCCAGTTTCAGGCGGCTTCGTTTTCCGGCTCGCTTACGCAGAACATCGCTGATATCGCGGCAATGGGCTACGATGGCGTAGAACTCGCCATCCGCGACCCAAAATTGGTGGATGTGGATGCGCTGGAGGCTCTAACCCGGGAACATGGCTTGCGGGTTCCAGCGATTGGCACCGGTCAGGCTTGGGGTGAAGAAAAACTGTCCTTCACGGACCCCGATTTGTCGGTTCGCAGGGCTGCGGTTGAGCGCATTAAGTCCCATATACCGCTTGCAGCGCGTTTTAATGCCGTTATTATCATTGGATTAGTGCGTGGAATTATCAAACCCGGCATTACGCACGAACAAGGCATGGCGTGGGTTTGTGAAGCGCTGCAGGAGTGCAGCACAGCCGCAAAGCCCTTTGGGGTCAGGCTTGCGTTGGAGCCCATCAACCGCTACGAAACGACCTTGGTGAACTCTGTCGCGCAGGGCATGGCGCTGATTGATCGGGTTGGCGCGGATAATTTTGGCTTGTTACTGGACACTTTCCACATGAACATCGAAGAACCCGACATTCTGCAGAGCATCAGCACCTGTGGAGACAGGATCTTCCATTTTCATGTCGCTGACTCGAACCGCTGGTATCCCGGCGCAGGGCACCTTGA
Source organism: Chloroflexota bacterium (assembly GCA_012797215.1). Next base: position 1,135 of record JAAZPN010000350.1, read on the forward strand.
TTTCAGCGGAATTCTTTCCAGATTACAATCAACCGGCTACGATGGATTTGTCTCCGGTGAGTTTATGCCGCTGCCAGATCCCCTTACCGCTGCCCGTGAGAACATCGCCCGCTTAAGGGCGATCCTTTCCAGCCGCGAGTTGAATCCTCACCCGGTAACGTGCTCGTAAAAACTGCGACTTTTAGGAGATTTTAGTTATGCACGAGATCTATTCGAAAACCGCGCCTGAGGTGGACTTTGCCCAGGTGAAACGGATTGAGGGATTTGCGACCATCAAGGCCGAGTATTCTGCCTATCTCAGCGACGAGTCCAAACTTTCTGCCAAGCCGTTCGATTACCTGTTCTTCCCTAAAAGTGAGAGTGAACTTGCCGCAGTCGTAAAGACGCTAAGCCAGCAGAAGGTTCCTTTTACTGTGGCAGGTGCCCGGACTGGTCTGGTTGGGGGGTGCGTTCCAACCGAGGGGGCCCTGATTTCCCTTGGGGTTCTGGC
>JAAZPN010000043.1 GCA_012797215.1 Chloroflexota bacterium
CAAGCGTCGAGACCACGGGGTTTGGCGCGCCTTGACCAAGGCCACAAAGGCTGTTGCGCCGAATTTGTTCGCAAAGTTCCTGCAGTTCTTCAATATCGCCATCCTCACCGCGACCATCACAAATCTTCTCCAATACTTCAAGGAGGCGGTGTGTGCCAACGCGGCAAGGAACGCATTTGCCACAAGATTCTTCCTGGATGAACTCCAGGAAGAAACGGGCGATGTCAACCATACACGTTCCTTCATCCATCACAATCATGCCACCTGAGCCCATGATGGAACCTACTTGGCCGAGGGTCTCGTAATCGACCGGCAAATCCATCATGTGTTCTGGTATACATCCGCCCATGGGGCCGCCAGTTTGCACAGCTTTGAGTTTCTTGTCGTTTTTAATGCCGCCGCCAACGTCGAAAATGATCTCCCGCAGCGTTATCCCAAATGGCACTTCAATCAAACCAGTATTCTTGACATCACCAGCCAGGGCAAAAGTTTTGGTGCCCTTGCTCTTTTCCGTGCCCATGCTGGCGTACCATTCCGCACCTTTAAGAATTATTTGGGGAACGTTAGCATAAGTTTCGACGTTGTTGATATTGGTGGGTTTGCCCCACAGACCCTTTTGCGCGGGGAATGGCGGACGCGTGCGGGGTTCCCCTCTGCTGCCTTCGATGGACGCCATCAAGGCGGTTTCCTCGCCGCAAACAAAAGCGCCGGCGCCCATGCGCATTTCAAGATCGAAGCTGAAGTCTGTGCCCAGAATGTTTTTACCGAGCAGACCAAGGCTGCGCGCTTGTTTCATCGCCAGGTTCATTGTGCTCACGGCGATGGGGTACTCAGCGCGGCAGTAAATGTAGCCCTGCCTCGCTCCAATCGCGTACGCGGCAATAATCATCCCCTCAATGACCGAGTGCGGGTCGCCTTCGAGCACGCGGCGATTCATGAAAGCACCAGGATCACCCTCATCTGCGTTGCAGACGATATACTTGATGTCGCCGGCAGCTTGTCGGGCAAAGCGCCACTTGAGGCCGGTGGGGAAGCCCGCGCCGCCTCGTCCGCGCAGCTTGGCATCCAGAACTTCCTGGATGACGTCTTCCGGGCTCATCTCTGTTAATACTTTGCCGAGTGCCTGATAACCGTCGTTGGCGATGTAGTCTTCGATATTGCGGGGATCAATCTCACCGACATTGCGCAGAACAATGCGAATTTCTTTGGATTTTGGCGCGCTGAGCTCTTCATCAATCGCGTCTTGCATTTTCGCGGCGTACTGCTTGAGGATGCGTCCCTTGATAAAGTGCTCTTCGACCAGGCGAGGAATTTCATAGTAGGTCAGGTTAGTGTAATGCGTAGCTTCGGGGTAGACAATGATGTCTGGACCGAATTTTTGTGGATCGCCCAGACGTGGGGTTTCCAGGATGCGCACTTCGTCGATGAGACCTTGTTTGATCAACTCGTCATTAAGCGCGTCAATTAATTCATAAGCGCCTTTTTCCACGCAGACTGGGTCGACAGAAACAAGCACAGTAGATCTATAGAACGCCATAGTAATCCTTCCGGTGAATAATTTCCAAGCTGTCGTTAAACGCTTAAGGGATTAGCCCTTGACCTGATAATCCGGGACCAACTTGCCCTTTACAACATGTTCTTCCATGATGGTCTTGGCGACCTCCGGTGAAACATGCCCATAGGTTACCTTTTCCTGACCAGGCAGGATTACCTGAACAATCGGTTCAAAAGAATCAATCCCGATGTTGCCAGTCTGACGAATGATGATATTCTCCAGATGGTGGCTGTCAACAAATTCCAGGATTTCTTTGAGGGTTTCGCGAGCGCCCGCAGCGATTCCTACGGTGCCCATACCAACAACAATTTCAGTTTTTCCGGTTGTGGTCTTCAATTCCTGTTTGCGCAGTGCTTCCTCGCGCATTTTTTTCAGGTCTTCGAGCGATTTGATGGTTGGCATAGAGTCTCTCCTTAATTCAACGCTAAAGTTTCAATTCCTTCAGTAAATACCTCGCGAATATACCTGATGACCTCTGGTTCAGCGAGGCAGTCTTCGCCGAGTTCCTGCTTAATTTCCGTGTCATCGAAGTAAAACGCACTGCTGTCATGCTTTACCTCGAAAATCCAGTGGACAGCAGGGGTACCGATAATCAAGGCCAGAAAAGTGCTTGGCAGGTCTCCTAACGGCATCCGATCGATGTGACCGAGTTGAAAGTGAACCTGCACATTGGTGCCCTTGCCAAGCTCTGACGTGAGGTTGAACCAACCGTTACATGCTTCCGCGGCAGCTTTCAGCAAGGGTATACCCAAACCTACATTCCGTTCAGTCCGGCTGGTGGTAAACGGGTCTGTCACCGTTTGAACCATTTCCGGAGTCATTCCTTTTCCGTCATCGGAAATCGATAAATCTAAGGCGTCATCCCTGCGATTTCCGATAATACTGATAGAAATATTCCTGGCTCCCGCCGATATGCTGTTGGCAGCGATATCAAGGATGTGCAGGGCAATTTCTCTCAATTGGCAGCCTCTTGGTTTTGAATGTCCTGGATGACTTTAGGAAAGCGATTTGGCTGCATTCTTCCACGAATGTTGTCATCCACAACCACGACTGGCGCCTGACTGCATGCGCCGACGCAGCGGCAAACTTCCAGTGTGACCATGCCATCGGGCGTTGTATTTCCGGGTTCAATGCCAAGCAGCTGCTTGGCTTTTTCGATAATCTGGTCAATTCCACCGACATAACAGGCGGTTCCAAGGCAGAATTTAATCGTGTGTTTTCCACGCGGAGTAGTCGTGAAAAATGAATAGAAAGAAACAACGCCGTGTACTTTGGAGATTGGTACTCCTAATCTTGACGCAATGTATGCCTGTACCGGTTTGGAAATGAAGCCGATTTTCTCCTGTACCTGGTTCAAAATAACCATGGTAGCGCCATTGAGATGGATATTCTCATCAATAATGGCATCGATAACCGCTTTTTGTTCTGGGTTCTCCAGAGGATTGGCAATGACATTGTTCTCGGAAAGGGTCATGAGTGCTCCTAAAGGCGGAATGTAGATTTTGTGAAAAAAGATGCAATTAGTGTAACGCCAACTGCTTAATTGGTCAATGATTTCTGGCGGCTTTTCTAAGAAAAGGTCGCAGGGGCGAGCTTAAGCGTTGTTAAGAATTCCTTCAGTGATTGCTTTTAGCGAGGCGTTTGTTGCGCTGAATCGGTTTGCGCCTAAGAAACCATCAAGGTAATGAACATCGCCGCTTTGGAGAATATGGTAGCGGGCTAATTCAGGGTAGCGTTTTAGTATTGCTTCTTTGGTGGTGCGGCGGTTAATCTCTACAATCTGCACATCCAAATCCGGAGGAACCGTGCCCAGATGTGATAGCAATCCATTTGCTTCGCGGTTTATGTGCGCCGGAAAAAACAGTCCACCCAGGTCTTTTACTATCTTGCAGGCTTTCTGGATTGAGATCTGAACCGGAAATAAAAGCTGCCGTTTTTCCAATCGAATTTTATTGCCTTTTTCGTCTACAACCCATTGTGGACCAAAAAACTCCTCATTATTTGGATAAAACGGAAGGTTAGCATCCACGATTTTTTGAAGCGCTTTCAGCTGTTCCAGAGAATCGAATAAGCAAATCGAGTGAACTTCTTCCTGGGTCTCCAACTCCATCCCGGGCAGCACCAATAAGCCTTCTCTGCGCCCAATTTTCCTCACGGGGGCGACGTTATAGCCAACATTGTGGTCTGTTATGGCGATGAGGTTTATTTCGTTGAAAAGCGCGGATTGCACAATGGCTTCAGGCAACATATCCGTTCCAGCGCAAGGCGATAAGACAGTATGGACATGCAGCTCTGCGCGAAATTCAATCACAAAGGATTCCTCACGTTTCCTCTGCCCGGATACCCAGCTCCCACAGTTTGCCGACGACCTCGAAGGTCGGTTTTGGTGTGGAATAAATGATGATTCCTTTTTCCACTGCCCTGGCAAGCGTAAGCTCGTCTGGTTGGGCATTCTCAGTGATAATGATAGCGGGGATATCCAAGAGGGAGGCGACCGCGACTATGTTGTTATGCGCCATCAGGGTTACCCATACGCTGCCGCTCAACGCGCCGGTCATGACGCAGCTGAGCATGTCAGAGGTATATCCGGTCCGAATTACGATGGAATCCGGGTCCACGGGTGCGGCAAGAGGTTTAAGCTGTAATTGGTCCTGAATTTCTTTTAGGTTCATAGGCTTGCCTGGGTTATGAAGTTTGCTTGGATTTATCGATATGCATGACCATGTAAAGGTTGGTGCCGCGGTCCAGAGAGGAGGAGAGGTTCATTTCATCCACGCAACTTTTAATGTTCACCAGCCCCATTCCAGCCCCAAAACCCTGGGCGCGAATTTCTTGTGGGGCAGTGGAGTATCCCGGCTGCATTGCCAAAGAAATGTCGGGAATGCCCGGACCGTCGTCATACGCTTCCATGGTAATGCGGTCAGATTCAATTTCAACGCGCAAAACCCCGCCGTGATTGGTATGGATGATGAGGTTCATTTCAGCTTCGTAGACCGCGATACCGCAGCGGCGGGCAACCTGTGGGCTGGCGCCGAGCCTGAGCAATGCTTTCTTGATGTTATTCGAAGCTGCGCCTCCGCGTGAGAAATCGTTTTTCTTGACGCTATAACGCAAGGTCAACGTGCTGCGGTCCGACACGATATCCTCAAACAGATGGGACGCGCGATAGCGGATCAATTCCTCCGCTTCGAAGTCGTTCTGCAAAGCCTGAAGCAGGCCGTTCGTGATATCGCCCTTGGTAAGAATACCTACCAGCTTATTTTCGCTGTCCAGTACTGGCAGCCGGCCTATATGCGATTTTACAAATAACTTAAGGGCTTCAATAACCTGGTCTTCTTTTTTGGCGGTGATGACGTTGCTGGTCATGTAATCCGCCACAGTCAGGTCAATGCGTCCATCGCGCAGAGATCGGATGAGGTCTTCGATGGAAAGAATCCCACGCAGGTTTCCATCAACAGCGACCGGGGCTCCGGAAATCCGGTATTTCTTGAATTCATCCAGCGCTTCCCGCATGGTCTGCTCAGGACGCAAGGAGAAGACTTTATTGGTCATGACCTCACCGACGGTGAGCTCATACGCGAGCTCCTCCACGCGGGTTATTTTCGCGGCTTCGTCGTCAGTGATGAGGGGTTTGTCGGAAAACATGGCTTAAGCTCAATCGCGGTCGAAGGCGTGCAGCATCCGTTTTTCAAAGCTGGGCAGCCCGTGCTGCATTAACCTTCCGCTTATTTCGTACAGGCCAAGGTCAGAACAAATAATTGGAAACCTTTCCTCCATTGCCAAGGTGATAGTCTCCTGGGCGGGTTGTTTCCCCCGCGCGAAGATAACAAGGCGAACATCAGCAATCAGGGCGGTGCGGATGACCTGCGGGTTACTTAACCCAGTGATAAGAACTGAATCCGGTTGAATGCTGGCCAGAACATCACTCATCAGGTCTCCCGCGTATCCTCCGAGTATTTCCGTTTCCAGGTTCACGTGAGGTGTCAGCAGTTTCCCTTGGGAGATTTCCAATATTTGGCTTATTTTCATCGTTATCCTTGCGAATGTCCCGTTGAATATCTAATTTTACCCGATTTTCCACATGATATACTTTAATAATATTGATTAAAGGAACAAGTCATGGAAAAAATTGTAAGAAGCGTTAAAGGTACCCGAGATTTTTATCCAGAGGAAATGGCTGAGCGGCGCTGGTTAATTTCCAAAATCCAGCAAGTTTCAGCTTCTTTTGGTTATCAGGAGTATGACGGTCCTTGCCTTGAAACGATAGACTTGTATGCCGCAAAATCCGGCGAGGAATTGGTGAAGGAACAGGCGTTTGTGTTTCCCGACCGGAGTGGGGAAAATATCGCGCTGCGGCCAGAACTGACTCCGACCCTGGCGCGCATGATCGCATCGAAACAAAATGAGTTGAATTTTCCCTGCCGTTGGTGGTCATTTGGACCGTTTTGGCGCTATGAGCGGCCGCAAAAAGGTCGGACGCGGGAATTTTTCCAATGGAATATTGACCTCATTGGCTCGGATCAAATTGCCGCCGACGCGGAACTCATCGCTGTAGCCGCGGAATTCCTGCGAAGCGTCGGCGTGAAGCCGGACCAGGTAAAAATCTTGATTAACGACCGCCGTTCGATGGACGCGGAACTCTCTCGGATTGGCATCAATAGCGAACTAAAACCGGCCGTACTGCGCATGATTGACCGAATTGATAAACAAGCGCCGGAAATGTGGGATAAGAACACGCTCGAACTGGGAATCAGCCCGGAGCAACTGACAGCGCTAAAGTCGCTGTTGGGCAATACTGAGCTTTGGCAGCAGTCGCGGGAACTAACAACGCTTTTCGCTGATTTGGAGGCGCTGGGAGTGCGGGAATATACCGCCTTTGAGCCAAAAATCATTCGGGGACTGGACTATTACACTGGCACGGTATTTGAAGCGCGTGATACCGCTGGTAACTTTCGAGCAGTTCTGGGCGGCGGTCACTACGCGAATCTTGTGGGCGACGTGGGCGGCAGGCCTCTGCCCGGTGTCGGTTTTGCTATGGGGGATGTCGTCATTCTGCTGCTGTTGGAATCTTTAGGGCTTACTCCCGCAATAAGCTCGGCCGCGGATGCAGTTTTTGTGTCCGTATTTGACGAAAGCAGTCTGCAAGTCTCGAACCGCGTTGCCGCGCGCTTGAGACGCGCGGGCTTTAAGGTTATATCCAATCCTGGCGCTGATAAACTGACGAAACAACTCAAGTATGCTGACAGGCTTGGGGCGCGGGCGGCGTTGGTAATCGGACCAGATGAGATCGCGCGGGGCGAAGTGGTTCTGAAGGACCTTGCTGACCGAACCCAATTGGTTGTGCCCGAATCAGAATTGGAAAAGCAGCTCGCGCTTATCCTTGCACAGCGACCAGCGCTGTGATAGAATAGCCGCCTATATGGTGCCTGTAGCTCAACGGCAGAGCGCCTCACTGTGGATGAGGAGGTTGAGGGTTCGAAACCGTCCAGGCACCCAAACACCCTGAAAAGGGTGTTTTTGATTCCTTGGATTTTGGATAAAAAACGGAAAACGGGTTCAGGGGTCGTGGGTGTCAGTATTGGCATTGATGACCTAAACGATAGATAAATGGAAGATAACATTGGGTTGAGCCTAACGGCTTCGCCATAATGTTGACCATACGTTAGTTTTGTGGGATAATTTTCTTTTGTTAAAGGCATTGATGGAAACGAGTAAGCCGGATTAATCCGTCAGCGAACCCGGGATAGTGGAAGCCGGGGCGGTAAATCAAGCTGAAAATCCTTCCGGAGCCGCGAACTGAACGCCTGCGGGTCAGTAAGTAAGCCGCCTTGCTGCTGCGTTATCCGTGGCGATGTTTGCCCCTTGGGGTGAACCTGCTGAGTTGCCCGGGAATTCCTGGGAACCAGGGTGGTACCGCGAGTTTTTGCTCGTCCCTGTTTTGGGACGAGCATTATTTTTGGAGGAGTATGTTTAACGCCGTTTCGTCTAAGTTAAATGTCAAAGTCCTGGAAGAAGGCATCCTGCGCTTCTGGAAAACGAATGAAGTTTTCAAAAAGTCATCGGATGAACGTAAAGATCGCCCACCTTATGTCCTCTTTGAGGGTCCCCCTACCGCGAACGGTAAGCCGGGCGTTCATCATGTTTTGGCGCGCGTTTTCAAGGACATGTTCCCACGCTACAAGACCATGAATGGTTACTTTGTAGATCGCCGCGGCGGATGGGACACGCATGGGCTGCCTGTAGAAATCGAGGTCGAAAAGAAACTTGGTTTCACCAACAAATCTCAGATTGAAACCTACGGCATCGAAAAGTTCAATGCATTATGCCGGGAATCCGCCTTCGAGCGAATTCAGGACTGGGAAAAACTAACTGAACGCATAGCCTATTGGGTGGATTTTGATCGGGCCTATGTTACCTACCGAAACGAATACATCGAGTCCGTGTGGTGGCTGCTCAAGTCCATCTGGGATAAAGATTTGCTGTATCAAGGATTTAAAGTTGTGCCTTATTGTCCGCGCTGCGGAACGCCGCTTTCGGACCATGAAGTAGCGCAGGGATATCGCGATACAGAAGACCCTTCCGTGTTTGTGCGGTTCCCACTCTTAGATGAACCGGATACATATCTGTTAGTCTGGACCACGACCCCCTGGACGCTGCCCGGCAACGTGGCTGTAGCGGCCCATCCGGACGTTGAGTACGCGCTGGTTTCCCGCGCCGATGGCATCAGCCAGGAGCGCTTGATCCTGGCAAAAGACCTCATTAGCGCGGTGTTCGGCGATACACCCGTAAAGGTCCTCAAGACCTTTAGAGGCCGCGCTCTGAAAGGCAAGCGGTACGCCCCATTGTTCACTTTTCTCCCGACTGACAAGCCCGCCCATTACGTGGTGAACGCGGAATACGTCACCACGTCCGATGGCACAGGTCTGGTACATATCGCCCCCGCGTTTGGCGCGGATGACATGGTGGTGGCAAAGGAGTACGACCTCCCTGTTTTGATGACCATCACGGATGAGGGAAAGTTCAGAAAAGAGGTTTCTCCCTGGGCAGGCGTGTTTGTCAAAGACGCTGATCCCTCAATCACCGATGAGCTTGCTAAGCGCGGGCTGCTGCTTAAGGCTTCGCGTTACACGCACACTTATCCATTCTGCTGGCGCTGCAACACGCCTTTGTTATATTTTGCGCGCCCAACCTGGTTTATACGCACCAGCAAAATCAAGGACCGCCTTGTCGCGCTAAATCAGGAGATTAACTGGGTGCCGGAGCATATCAAAAACGGTCGTTTCGGCAACTGGTTGGAAAATAATATTGATTGGGCGCTCGGGCGCGATCGCTATTGGGGAACGCCGTTGCCCGTTTGGGAATGCGCGCACTGTCACAAACAGCGCTGCGTCGGTTCTGTCGCGGAACTAAGCGAACTTTCAGGCCGCGATCTTTCCCGAATGGATTTGCACCGTCCCTTCATTGACGGCGTTCAGTTTACTTGCCCGGATTGCGGTCAGGGCACTATGCGGCGGGTCAAGGAATTGATTGATGTATGGTTTGATTCCGGAGCAATGCCGGTGGCGCAGTGGCATTATCCCTTCGAGAACATCGAGGATTTCAAGCAGCAATTTCCGGCGGACTTCATTTGCGAGGCGGTTGACCAAACTCGCGGCTGGTTCTATTCGCTGCTCGCTATCAGCGGGCTCGTTTTCGACAGCATTTCGTTTAAGAATGTTGTCTGTTTGGGCCTTATCCTTGATGGTGAAGGCCAGAAGATGTCCAAGTCCCGCGGGAATGTTGTTGATCCCTGGGAAGTAATTAACCAGCATGGGGCAGACGCGGTGCGCTGGTATTTGTATACTTCCAGTCCGTCCGGGAACGAGCGCCGCTTCAGCGCTGATTTGGTTGGAGAGGTGCTGCGCACTTTTAGCCTGACCTTATGGAACACCTATTCGTTTTTTGTCACCTACGCCAACCTGGATCAATGGAAACCGGATATGGATGTCATCCCGCAATTCAGCCAGTTGGATTATTGGCTGCTTTCCTCGCTGAACGCGTTGGTGCGAGATGTGACCGCGGCTTATGAAGCTTACGATGTGCTCGGGGCTACCAGGCCGATTGAAACTTTCGTGGACCAGCTTTCCAACTGGTACCTGCGGCGCTCCCGCCGGCGTTTCTGGAAGAGTGAGTCGGATGGGGACAAGGCCGCGGCATACGAAGTGCTCTACACCGCGCTTACCACGCTGGCTGGTCTTTTAGCGCCTACTATGCCCTTTATGGCTGAGGAGCTTTATCAAAACCTGGTGCGCAGCGTGAATGCGGATGCGCCCGTTTCAGTTCACCTGATTGACTGGCCGAAAGCGGATCCTGAGAAAATTAATGAAAAGCTGAACCGTGATATGGCTTTGGTGATGCGTCTGGCTTCATTGGGTCATTCCGCGCGGAACAAATCCAACATCAAAGTTCGCCAGCCTCTATCCGAGGTCGCTTTCGCGGTTGGCTCCGCGGAGGACGGCGAGCTGGTGGAGCGCTTTAAGGATGTGCTTTTAGAAGAATTGAATGTAAAATCTGTGCGCTTGCTTAGCGGCGCGGGGGAGGCTGTGGATTATCGAATCAATCCGCTGCCGAAACAACTCGGACAGAAGTACAAGAACCTTTTTCCAAAGATTCGCGAGGCGATTTTGGATCTTCCTGTTCAAGAGAGCGCGCAAAAACTGTTGGACGGCATCAATCTGGTTGTGAAGGTGGATGGCAAGTATTATGAGATTCAACCGGATGAAGTAGAAGTGCATACCAGCGCGCGGGAGGGGTTGGAAGTGGCTTCGGATGGCCCTTACTTAGCAGCGCTGGATATTCATCTGACGCAGGATTTGATTTACGAAGGATTGGCGCGGGAATTCATTCGGCGCGTCCAAACGCTGCGGAAGGATGGTGGTTTGGACATCAGCGACCGTATCCGTTTGCGTTACACTGCCACGCCGCTGCTCAGTGAAGCTGTGAGCGCCAGCTCGGACCTGATTAAGACGGAAACACTGGCGCTTGAGTTGGAAAACCTTGAAGATGGCGGCTCTTGGATTAGCGCCAGCGACAGCTTTGACAATGAACAGCTGACAATTCGCATCCAAAAAGCGTAAGAGAGGGAAGGTAGTTTTGCAAAAAGAAAAACTAAAATCGAACTTGCTGCTGTTTGGGATTGCCCTGGTAATTATCCTGGTAGACCAGGCAACAAAATTTTACATTCGGCAGAACCTGGCCTTTGGTCAGACCTGGGTGCCTTTTCCGCCATCCGTTTTCTTTCGCATCGTGTACTGGCAGAATACAGGCGCGGCGTTCGGGACTTTCCAAAATGGCAACGCGGTATTAAAAGTTCTTACAGCGGTGATTATCCTGGTCATCCTGGTTTATTACCAGACCATACCCTACGCGCAAAAGTTTATTCGTGTTTGCCTGGCGATTATGCTTGGCGGGGCAGTTGGCAATCTGATTGACCGTTTTAGGCTGGGTTATGTGTTGGACTTTATCGCGCTTGGCAGATTTCCGGTTTTTAATGTGGCGGATTCGTGCGTAACGGTTGGAGTTGGGTTGTTGATCCTCGCGATGTTCCTGGAAGAGCGGAAAGCTCAGAAACTCAGCCAAGCCCGGACGGTTCCTGAAGAGGACCAGGTCAAAGAATAGGCATGCAGGCAACTGAATGAAACCGTTATTAACAACGCTCCAATTCGACAAGACAGAACCCACCAGGCTGGACAAATTCCTGGCAGAATCCTTGCCAACGTATTCCCGCGCGCTTTTTCAGGAGCTGATTGCGTCGGGGAAAGTAACTGTGGATGGCGGAGTGTGCCTAAAAACCGCTTATAAACTTACACCTGGCCAAAGCATCTCGGTGGAGCTCCCAGAGGAACAGGAGCAAGGTATTCCAGCGGAAAACCTACCCCTGGATATCATTTACCAGGACGCTAACACGATTGTAATCAACAAGCCCGCGGGGCTTATTGTACATCCGGGCGCAGGGCACCCCACAGGCACGCTTGTTAATGCCGCATTATTCCGCTGGCCAGAGCTGCGCGAAGTGGGCGAAGCGCAGCGGCCGGGCGTTGTGCACCGTTTGGATAAAGAAACCTCCGGCGTTTTGGTGCTGGCTCGCAACCAAAGCGCTTACGACTGGCTGGTGCGGCAATTCAAGTCCAGAAAAACCGAAAAGTATTATCTGGCGCTGGTAGACGGGCAACCACCCACACCCAGCGGCAGAATTGAAGCCGCGGTTGGGCGTGACCCAAAATTCCGACAGCGCATGGCGATTGTGTACGAAGGCAAAGGCCGAAAAGCGGTTTCGGAATACCATACAGTCCAAAGTTTTCACGATCACACGCTGCTGGAAGTGCACCCCCTCACCGGCCGCACCCATCAAATTCGGGTGCACCTCGCCTACCTGGGCTGCCCGGTAGTTGGGGATCGCGTTTACGGAAGGCGAAAATCCTCCCTGGCTTTGGGGCGCTTCTTCTTGCATGCTGCCAAACTCAGAATTATCCTGCCCGGGGAAAAAAACGCGACAGAGTTTTTGGCCGTACTTCCAGATGATTTGAAATCAGTACTTGATAATCTTTCCTCTCAGGAGTAAGAATGCGCGTCTATGACTTTCGTTCTGATACGGTAACAAAACCAACGGAGCGCATGCGCCAGGCGATGGCTGAAGCACAGGTGGGGGATGATGTATACGGGGAGGACCCGACCATTAACCGATTGGAAGCCCGCGCGGCAGAACTGCTTGGCAAAGAAGCCGCTCTCTTTGTAAGTTCTGGCACAATGGGAAATTTGCTGGCGGTTCTGGCTTCTTGTGAACGCGGCGCTGAAGTGATTATGGGCAGGCAGGGACACACTTTTTTGCACGAGGCCGGCGGAGTTTCGGTGCTCGGTGGGGTCTCGATGCACACGATTCCGAACCAGCCGGACGGAAGCCTTGCTCTGGAAGATTTGCAGGGCGCTCTGCGCAACCCATTGGATTTTCACGAGCCGGTTTCGCGCATGGTGATTTTGGAAAACACGCAAAACGCCTGCGGAGGCATGGCATTGAGCCCGGAGTACTGCGACCAGGTCGGCGAGTTTGCGCGGGAACACAGCTTGTACTTACACATAGACGGCGCGCGCATTTTTAACGCGGCTGTCGCGCTCGGAGTTCCCGTCGCGGAACTGGCTCGTTCCGCGAATTCCATTACCTTTTGCCTGAGCAAAGGCTTGTGCTGCCCGGTTGGGTCAGTTTTATGCGGCAGCCGGAGCATGGTGGACAAAGCCCGCCGCCTGAGGAAAATGTTGGGCGGGGGAATGCGCCAGGCTGGCATTCTGGCAGCCGCGGGCTTGGTGGCATTTGATGAGATGATTGAGCGCCTGGCAGAGGACCACCGCCGAGCGCGTCTGCTGGCGGAAGGGCTTAAGGCAGTGCCAGGTTTGCGCATAGATAAAGGGACGCCTTACACAAACATGGTCTACCTGGCCTTGGAGCCTGAAATCCGGCAGGACGCGGAGGAAATTGTGTCATTGCTTGCTAATCGGGGAGTGCTCATCGGTGATACGGGCAAACGCAGCTTCCGTCTGGTCACCCATCATGATGTGGATGATGACGCATTGGAAGTTTGCGTTCGGGAATTTAGCCAGGTGATGCGCTCGCTTTATTAAGCACAATTCACCCCATCCGCTAAAAACGGTGGCATAATCAAAACAATTTCAGGCTCATCATACCGAAAGGGTTGATTTACCAACGCGATATGAGTGTTCCAAAGTTTTTTTCAATCAGGATGTTACTATTCCTTGCGCTTATCGCAGCCGTCTTGCTGCCTGACCCGGCCTTGGCTTCCGGCAGGCTTCAGGAAGCAGAGGAGGAGCTTATCCTCTACCTGCCCATTATCTTTAGAGCTCCCGATCCCCCCCCTCCAGTCCAATCTCTGTCTGTGGGCCCGGACGGCGGAACATTCACGGCAGTCGCGGTGGACCCGGGTAACGCGTCTATTGTTTACCTGGGAACGTATGGGGCAGGGGTATATCGCAGCACCGACCAGGGAGCAAGCTGGACTCAGCGCATTACAGGTCTCGATAATACCTACATCCAATCGTTGGCGGTAGACCCTCAGAATGGAAATGTGCTTTATGCTGGAACCTATGCTGGCGGGGTCTATAAAAGCACCAACGCTGGAGCGAATTGGTTTGCTTCTAATGGCAGCCTGAGCGATCCGCATGTAGTTTACGACCTGGAAGTTGACCCGCTAAATCCGCAAATTGTCTATTTCGCTGGCCGAATCAAGAATACATTGATTGGCGTGGTCTACAAGAGCGTGAATGGCGGCGCGGATTGGAGCCTATTGATGCGGGGAGACCAATTTAATACCGATGACTACTTCTATGACATCGACGTGGACCCGGTTAATAGCAATACCCTCTATCTTTCCGCGCACGAGCACGGCTTTCATAAAAGCATAAATGGCGGGGCGTCTTTTTCCGCCATAAATAGCGGGGTCTCAGACCTCAGCGCGCGCAGCACCGCCCTGGACAGCGCTAATCCAGCGTTGATTTTTGGCGGTGTATGGCACGGTGCGGGAGTATTTAAGAGCACTAACGGCGGCGCAAGCTGGACCAAGGTAAGCGGCGGACTGCCCACAGACGTTGAAGTGTACCGCCTTTACATCGATCAATCCACTGGAGGGACTAAACCTTTATTTGCCTGCACCTATGAAAACGGGCTCTATCGCTCCACAAATAATGGCGCCAGTTGGGGCAGCGTGGGGTTGAATAATCAGTTCTTGTATGATTTCGCCATTGCGCCGGGCACGCCGCAAAATTGGTACGCCGGGCTGAGCTACCGCGGTTTGTACCGCTCATCGAACGCGGGCGCGACTTGGAGCCCAAGCCACAGCGACGTGAGCAGCCTTTCTATCAATGGCTTTGCAGCTCTGACCAGCCAACCAGGTTACATCTATGCGGGTATTTACGGCATTGGCGTTGTCCGAACAAACGACGGCGGCAGCACATGGCAGGAATTTAATACAGGATTGTCTAACCGTTTAGTAACCTGGCTCACGGCAGCCAACAATAAACTTTACGCGCTTACACCCAGCGCTGTGTACGTCTCCAGCGGTGAAAGCTGGTCGACTCTCATCCTTCCTCAATCCATGGGATATGACCCGGCTTGGTATATTGAGACTGTCCTTGCGGGGATAAGTCAGCCAGAAGAATATGCAGTAAAAGAAATCCTTGCCCAGTTGGAGAATCAAACCGAAAGTGGACTTAACAGTACGCCCCTGATCAGCTTGACAGCTATCGGCAGCACGCTTTATGGAGGAAGCGCTGGCGCGGGTTTGTGGAAGTATTCCAGCGGGTCTTGGACCCAGGTTGGCTTGAATGGATACACTATCCCCAGCCTCTCCACGGACGCTGTTTTGAACAGGGTTCTGATGTCAGCCTGCGACAGCTCGGGCAGCTGCGCGGTTCGTTATCTGAAAGACGGCAGCTTTACAACGATCAACCAAGGTCTGGAAGGCATTTATACCAACCAAATTCTGGTCGTGGGTGAGGATTATTATGCTGCAACGAGCAACGGCATTTACTTGCGGGATAACACCGGCGCCTTATGGATCCCAGTAGGAGCGGCTGAGGAAAATGTACTCTCAATCAGCGTTAATGCCCAAAACTCCGCATTAATGGCTGCAGGGGCGGCTGGTTCCACATACTTTAGCAACGACAGCGGGGCGCATTGGCAGATTGCCACGCCCGTACTGAACCGTTGGAATTATCAAAGCGTTATCATCGACCCTGGACTCAATTTCCGCGTCTTATTTGGCACCCGCGAAGCCGGCGCATTTCGCTGGGACGGTCAATAGAAACTGTGAGTCTCAAGGGCTGCTTTGTGAGGCATCCCAGCGGTGAATCAAAAACAAATGGATACGCGCCAGGAATATCGGGTTAAGCAATGTTGATAGTCATGTCGGATCTGCATTTTGCAGAATCAAAATCACTCGCGCTGAACGGAACGCAATTTAACCACAATCTACCCGCCCAGGTATACCAGGAGTACTTCAGAGAGATTGCAGAGTCGTTGGATGACGGCGTGGTTCCAGAGGTGGATCTGGTTCTGGCTGGAGATATTTTTGAACTTACCCGCTCCGCTTTGTGGTTGGAAGGTGAACTAAGGCCTTACGGGCATTTGGATGAAATCGCTGAAGGGAGCGAACGCGAAAAGAAAATCTTGAGTATCCTCGAGTCAATCGCGGCGGATGAGCGGGTTGCGGAAACGCTGCAGATCCTTCGGGGTCTCGAGTCACTTTTTCAGCGTCCAACGCGTCTCCACTTTGTTCCCGGCAACCACGACAGGCTGATCAACGCTACGGCGGCTGTTCGCTCCGCTGCGCGGCGCATGTTGGGGATGCCAGAGAGCGCTGCTCCCTTTGACAACCAATATTTGCATCCACTCAATGGTCAGCCCGGGGTATTGGTGCGGCATGGACATGAGTACGACCCAAATAATTTTGGGGTAAATCTAAGCCTGGAATCTACCTTACCTGCGGTATTACCGGCGGAGTGGTATAAACGTCCCGTCCTTGGCGATATCACCACCCTGGAATTGGCTGCCAGGCTGCCGAAAGTTTTCAAGGATCATTACTCGGACGCGTTAATTCTGAAACAAGTTCCGCTTCTGACCCTATATCAACGCATTATGGAGTACGATAACGTCCGGCCCGCGAACGCGCTGATGAATTTTTTGTTTTCAACTCCTGGCCTTTCCCGCGCTGACACCTGGAAGTATCTTGAGCCAGTATTCAAACGGGTCAGGGATGACATTGCCAGGGATGTCAGTCTTAAGCAACAGTTTCTTTCGCTTGGCGCGCTGGTAGGAATTCCGCTTTTTAATCTGCGCTTGCTGCTGGATAAACGCATCTGGAAGCGGCAAATACCATTTTGGGTTTTCGCCAAACTGATTGAGTCCCTGGCTGGAAAGTATAAGCTGGGATCCTTAATGAACATGATCGCGAAGGAAGAAAGCATGAACAGCGCGGAGTCGACGGTAAACTGCCTGGTTAGCGGGCACACGCATAATCCGGCGGTGGAACTTTTGGGGGCAAGTGATGGGAGAGCGCGTTTTTACCTGAACAGCGGAACATTTCGCAACGCGATTACTTCGGCAGCGGATATGCTCAGTTTCAGTCGTTTACGTTCACGCGCGCGCGTGCTAATCTACGGGCCTGGGGAGCGAAATCCGGAATATACCCGCGAAACTGGTTGGTCATTTGATTACTCAACGAAATTTGGGTACGGTTCTGAGGTGTAGCGCGCGAGGCTTAGGTTCCGGCCTCACTCATAAAGTTTATTAACTTTGGGCGATGAGCGCTTGCGCGCGTTTGAAGTCCTTTGGACGCACATAAATCGCATAAACAAAGCTGGGTTGTTGGGAGCCTTTATAAAGCGCGATGTTTGAAGCAGCGTATGAACGGGCATCGATATAGGAACCCAAGGCGCCGCGTGTTCTTTGCGTCTGAAGTCGATAAGAAATCTTTTCGTGTTTGAGGATATCCTCAATCCGCCGAATTTCTGCTGAGGAAGTATCAGCAATAAGTTTCTTCCCGATTAGAACCAAGGCGTTTGCCATTTTCTTTCCTCCAGTGCTAAACAACAAACCTTCAGACTCTAAATGGAACTGAAGGTTTGGTATTCATCGTAAGCCTAACAATTATCGCGCTTTGCTCGCGCGTCGTTTCATCCGGTCTTGCGCTTTTTGGTTCCTGCGCGTGTTTCGGTCAGCGTATGCCCGCGCAGAGCGCGCACCAGGTCCGCGCGCCGAAGAGCGCGTTTGCGGTCGATTTCCACCATTTTGGCCTTGTCATCCGCAAGCTTTCTAAGAGCTTCAACCCAGGCGGCACTGGAGACAGGTTTGTGGTTCAGCCGCCAGCGTTCCACCTTTACAGCCAGTTCATTTTCGTTTAGCAGCACGTCGCGGGAGCGCGTGACCTGCATGCCCTGGTACTCAAAAACGAATTCTTGGCTCTCGTATTTTGGTTTAATCGGGCAGACTTGCATGCAAGCTCCACATTTAATGCAGTAGTAATCAGCCAGGACCAGCTCGCCCTGCTCGTCGATGTGCAGCGCGCGAGTGGGGCAAATATCCGCGCAGGCAAAACAGCCTTCCACGCATCGTTCGCGGTGTAGCTCCACGGAACCCTGCCAAGGCTGGCGCACTTCGAAGGCGCCCTTGCTTGCAACTTCGCACTGCCGGCAGTGAATGCAGTTATCAAAGTCAATGCGCATGGTGTCGCGTTTTTCATCGTAACTGATTACATTGGCAGAGCAATTGTCAATCACGAAGTCCTTGAGCGCGAAATCAAACTTTTCTTTTCGGAAGATGATCTTCGAGAGGTACTCAGGATACGCGTCGTACTCCCTTACCGGGATTTCTGATTTGCCGTTGATGGTTATCGTGATCGCGTGGGTAGGGCAGGCAGCAACGCACATGCCGCAGTTGACGCATTTTTTCTCGTCGACATCCACAGAAGCCTTCACCGCGATGCGGCCGTTTTCCAGTTGCACCGGCACGTGGGTTAGCGCTTGCTTTGGGCAGACAATCGGTCCTATCTGGCAGCCGACGCACTTATCCAGGTCCCAGGTCATCAGGTAATTGCGCGTGACCATCCCACGGTGGATGGTCATCGTGTGTTCGTCACGTGTTTTTTGGGGAATTCCGCGTTGGCTCATGCTTTCTCCATTAAATATCTGCCGGTAGCGCGTTAAGTTCCGCCAGGCTGAAGACCGGACCGTCTTTGCAAATGTACTTTGAACCTATGTTGCAGCGTCCACACTTACCCAAACCGCATTTCATCCGCTTTTCCAGGGATGTGAAAATTGCTTCAGGTGGGAAACCGAGTGAGACCAGCGCGGGCAGGGTGAACTTGGTCATAATGGGCGGACCGCAGACAATCGCGACAGCGTTATCAGGCGAAGGCGCGATTTGCTTTACCACATCCGGCACATAGCCAACATGATGATCCCAGCTTTCCTCAGGCACATCAATTGCCTGGTGGATTTCCATGTCATCACGTTGATACCAGCTTTGGATGTCGTGTTTGTACATGCACAACCCGGAACTGCGCGCGCCGTAGATGACGGTTAGCTGCCCAAATTCCGGTCGATTTTGTGGATGTTGGACGTGCTTGGTCAGGGCATAGAGCGTTGAGAAGGCGCAGCCGCCGCCAATGATGACCAGGTTTTTGCCTTTCCAATCTGCGAGCGGAAAACCATTGCCGAGTGGACCGCGCATTCCAAGTGGATCTCCGGGTTTTAATCCGTGCAGCGCTTTGGTTACAGAACCCATGCGCTGGATGGTGAACCGCACAAAATCACCTTCCCAAGCAGCAGAAGCGACGCCGAGCGGCGACTCGCCTTTGCCGAAGAGGGAAAGTTGGCAGAATTGCCCGGGATTGAACTTCTTGAAGAACGCCACCCTGTCCACTTGGTTTTCGAAGGACAGTTCAAGCGTTTTCAGGGTTCTGTCGTTGGATTCATAATACGCGCGCAGGACCCGCATAGGAATTGGCTGGTAAGGGTTAGGCGCGCTGAAATTAGTTGGCATGCAGAACCTCGCTTTCGTACGCGCCGGCTTTGCGAATCATCGCGCGAATATCCAAACCAACCGGGCAATAGCGCACGCAGCGGCCGCAGCCGGTGCAGCCCAACTTGCCGACATGCTCCCACCAATAGCTGTACTTGTGCATCAAACGCTGGCGGGTGCGCTCTTTGCGGGTTGGGCGCGGATTATGCGCTGAGGCTTCCAAAGAATACACCCGGTACATGCAGGTGTCCCAGTTGCGCACGCGGGTATCGCGCTGCGCTTCGTCTACTAAATCGAAGCAAAAGCAGGTAGGACAAAGAAAGGTGCAGATACCGCAGCCGAGGCAGGATTGGGCGAGCTCCGCCCAGATTTCCTTGTCAAAGACTCTGTCCAGTTTTTCCTTGAGACCGTCCAATTCAAACACTTTAGGCAGGGATTTCTCCGCGGCAGCTTGCAAGAGCAGAGCGCTTTCCTGTTGGGCGGCATCGGCCGGCGTCAACCCGCTGAAAAGAAGCTCTGCGCGTTCAGAAAGCGCTGCAACCAGGTAAACCTCACCAAGGTCCGTCAGGAGTGCGTCCAGACCGTCCCTGTGGAAGGGCCCGGATTCGGCGCTGGTGCAGAAGCAGGTCGCGCAGGGCTCATGGCAGCCTAAACCAATCAGCAGAGTCTCCGCGCGGCGCGCCAACCAGAACGGGTCCTGATTATCGCCTTCGGCAAAGACCGTATCGAGCAGAGTCACAGCTTTTGCGTCACATGGACGGATGCCAAATATCACTCTTTTCTGCGGTTCGGGTTCCAGGTTTTCCAGTTGGCCCAGATTTCTGTTGTATTTAAGAATTGCTTCGGACTGCGGGAAGAAGAGCGCTTTGACGGGATAGCGGGTATTGTGTGGTTCCTGCAACCTGAGTTCCGATTGCGGCGTAAATGGCAAAAACTCCGCATACGCGCCGGTTTTTTGCGGCGCGATGACGGCATACTCAGCTGACCAGGCGGTTAAGAGCGCGTTAAGGTCATTCTTTGGGAGGATATATTTCATCACTGTGTTCCTCCAGCCTGGAAGTGTTTCTTGTCGTCCATAGTAAATGACGCAAAGGGCGGTTGGGTTTTATCGTCCATGCCGGCCGCGAATTGGTAGATATCCCACATGTCTTTGCCAAGTTTGTCGGTCAGGTAAGTCATTTGGATATCCATTGGGCAAGCGCGCTCGCAGGCGCCGCAGCTGGTGCAGCGCCCGGTCTGGTGAAAAGCCCGAATGATATGCCAGGCATGCGTTCCGGCAGGGGTAGTGCCGCTTTCTGTCCAACGGGGTGTGTTGTGGTCGACAAAACACTCTTCGCAGTAGCACATTGGGCAGGCTTCCCGGCAGGCGTAACAGCGAATGCAGCGCTCGGCTTCTTGCTTGAAATAGGCGACGCGTTCTGAGCGGGAAAGTGCTTCAAAAGTCTCCACGCGTTCACGGATAAGTTTGGGGTCGCCTTCAGGCAGAGCTTCTCCCAGCAGGATATCCGCGCTGAGCGGGTTGGGGTGCACGCAGCGTTGGCAGGAAGAATGCAGCAGTTCCGCGCGCGGGAGCGTATAACTTTGATGCCTGGCGCGCAGCGTGAGGGTGCTGTCGCTCTCTTCAAATTCGAGGATATCTTCACCGGTCACCGCGATCACCTTGCGCCAGTCGATAATGCCCGTGCAGGGAACGCCGAGTAGATAAAGATTTTCCCGGGCGTGCTGTTTTTCCACGACCAACGCGTTCACGGAGCGGTTTTCGCAGCCGCGAACAAGCATGCCAATACGCGTCTCGCGTGGGTAGCGGGTCAGGTAATTCGCGAGATTGTTGGCGCACAGGCTGTTGTAGACCAGATTTTCCAGGTCATCTATGCTCGTAAAGAAGGCTGGCTGTGGGCGCAGAGGAGCATCTTCCTTGCGAAAGGCTATCACCACATCCACCAGATTCTCTTTTAGCAGGCGTTCCGCTTCAGAACGGATTTTTTGTTCCAGTTCATTCATGCGCACCTCCTTCGTTTACGGGCACGCGTGAGGAAAGCGCATCCGCTAGGCCGAGCTGCTTGAGGTGGTTCTCAAAGTCCGCGAGTTCGCGCTGAATGCGCCCGCGGTCCTGCAAATCCAGCCAAACGGAGCGCACGCGTGCCTCATCATAGCCGATGTAGTCAAGGAAGCTTGAAAATTCCTGCAATTGTCTGCGAGCAGCCAGGTTGCCTTCTTTGTAATGGCATTTTTCTGGCAGGCAGCCGCTGATGACAATACCTTCAGCGCCGCCTTGCACCGCGTTTAGCACAAAGAGGGGGTCTATGCGCCCTGTGCAAGGAACTTTAATCAAGTGAATGTTTTCAGGCAGGCGTTGGTCGACCCATTCCTGATCCTCCGGCGCATAGAGGCACCATTGACATTGAAAGAAAGCAATTTTGGGCTGGTTGTCCATGCTTACAGCGCTCCTTGTGGGTTCAGCCAATTCCAGATTTTTTCCACAACATTCTCGTCGGAATAGTCTGCTGGTATGCTGATTGAGTTGGAGCGGCAAGCCGCGCCGCAAGCGCCGCAAGCCATGCACAAGCCCGCGTCAACCACAGCGACCGGCATGCTGCCGCGATAGGGCAGCTGGCGGGTTTCAATCGTGATCGCATCGTAGGGGCAGACTTCAGCGCACAGGCCGCAAGCAACACAGGTTTGCTGATCGACCACGGCGGTGTGCAGAGGGGTCTTCTGGCCATTCTGCGTGGCTATTTTTTTCACCGCTGTGATGACGCCGGATATGTGGATTTGCTGCGGGCAGGCTGGGTAACATAAATCACAAGAGGAACACAGCCAGGTGGTAGGGTTGCTGTAGCTCTCCTCACGCATCTCCATCATGACCATGCGCAGCAAGCGCCGTGGGTTATAGAGCGGGTCAAGTTTTTGTTGGATCATGCACTTACTGGTGCAGGTCCCACAGGAGTAACACATCTCCAGGTTTTCGCCACCAGGGATTGCCCGGACTTCGTTTGCTAAGCCTGAACTGATCATTGCGGCGCCCTTTCTCTACCGAGAATTGTGTCAACCATCACTTGCGTGTGGTCAAGCGCGCGCTGAACGCCGGGGATATTTGGCAGGCGTGAAAGGCGTTTGGCCATATCCGGTCGCATCCTCTCAATTTCGGTTAAAAGGTCCGCCTCTGGAATCGCGTCCAGAGTTGCCTGCATTTCATTGAGCACCCGCGCGTATTTATCACCTTCAGCGGCGCTGATCCACTCGACCCGGAAGCGGCCGGGAGACATGTTCATGCGTTCAAAGATAGTTTCAAGCCGTTTAGCGCGCTTGGCGCCGATAATCTGACCGGTGATGTAGTGGCAGTCCTGCGGGTGGCAGCCGGAATAGAGCACGGCGCCCGCTCCTAGGCGGTAGGCTTCGTAGATGAAGTCGGCGTCCATTCGGGCAGAGCACATCACTTTGATACCGCGCTCGTTAGAGGTGTACTCAAAGTGGCTGGTGCCAGCCAGGTCCGCGCCGCCATAGGAGCACCAATGACAGCGCAGCGCGAGAATCTTCTTCTCTGGTTTATCGGCCAGCAGAGTGCGAATCTGGGCAAGAATCTGCGCGTCAGTGTAGTGCAGCTGGGTTATCGCGTCGTGCGGGCATTCGCCTACGCACGCGCCGCAGCCGTGGCATTTGGCTGTGATAACTTCCGCTGCGATTCCCTGGGTGTAGTTAATCGCGCCGTATGGGCAGGAGCGTTCGCAGATGCCGCAAGCTTTTCCTTGAGCGCTGACGCAGCGGTCTGACCAAACATTCGCGATGGTAGGTTCGATTTGCCAGGTTTTGGAGTGCAGCACGCGCGAGGCGCGCGCGGCGGCCGCTGAGCCCTGCGCAACGCTGGCAGGAATATCCTTGGGACCCTGGCACGCGCCCGCAAAGAAAATTCCGTCCGTGGGGCTGTCCATTGGGCGCAGCTTGGGGTGGTATTCCATGTACCAGCCGCCTGGCGACTGCGCGACGTTCAGCACTGAGCTCATATGGTTTTGGTCCGGCTGTGGAATTGCAGCCTGGTTGAGAATTACCAAGTCGTATTCATGCTCCACGACTTTGCCTAACGCGATATCTTCCGTGTGAATGAAGAGGTTGCGGCTTTCAGGGTCCTCAGTAATCATTGCGGGGCGTCCCTGGATAAAGTGAATACCCATGGAGCGGGCACGGTCGTAAAACTCTTCGTAACCCTTGGAGGGTGTGCGGATATCCATGTAATAGATGGAAATATCAGCGCTTGGGTTCATCTGCTTGGCGAGAACGGCGTTTTTAATGGAGTACATGCAGCAGAAATTCGAGCAGCTTTCCACAAAACGCTTATCCCGCGAGCCTACACAGTTGATGAATGCCATCCGACGCGGTTTTTTGCTGTCGCTGGGGCGGATCAGGCTGCCGGCTGTCGGACCCGCGGAGTTGTTCAAGCGTTCCAATTCCATGGAGGTGATGACATTGGGGTAGCGGTTGTAACCGTACTCCTCCATCGGGGTGGGGTCAAAGTGGCTGAATCCGGTCGCCACAATTACAGCGCCGATTTCTTCTTCCACGATTTTGTCCTGCATGCTGAAATCAATCGCTTCGAGCGGTCCGCACGCTTCCACGCATTTGTAACAGTGGATGCAGGCGTCCATATCGATGTTGTAAATAAGCGGGACGGACTGGCTCATCGGGATATACGCCGCCTTGCGGGGAGCCAGGTTCATTTCGAAATAATTCGGGACTTCAATCGGGCAGACTTTGGCGCAAGCGCCGCAGCCGTTGCAGCGGTCCGCGCGGACGTATTTGGCTTTCTCGCGCAGGGTTACCTTGAAGTTCCCGACAAAACCTTCAACTTTTTCAACTTCTGTGTATGTTTTGACTTCGATGAGGGGCTGACGCGCCGCGTCAACCATTTTTGGTGCGAGAATTCATATACTACAGTCCATCGTTGGAAAGGTCTTGTTCAGCTGCGCCATGACCCCTCCAATCGTTGGTTCTTTCTCTACCAGCACCACCGGAATATTTTGTTCCGCCAAATCCAGCGCCGCGCTGATGCCTGCCACGCCGCCGCCAATAACCATTGCCTTTTTGGAGACGGGCACGTTGATCATATCCAGCGGCTGCAGGAAGGATACTTTGGAAACGGCCGAAGCAGTCAGGTCCTTTGCTTTCGCCAGGGCGCCTTCGCGGTCGTGTCCGTGCGCCCAGGTGCACTGCTCGCGGATGTTCGCCATTTCCATCAGGAATGGGTTCATTCCGGCTTCGGCAACAGCAGCACGGAAGGTGGGTTCGTGCATTCTAACGGAACAAGCGGAAACCACCACGCGGTTCAGGTTGTACTTTTTGATGTCCTCTTTAATCAGGCGTTGACCGCTATCCGCGCAAGCATAAAGCGTGTCGGTAGCACGCACCACGCCGGGTAATTCCGCGG
Source organism: Chloroflexota bacterium (assembly GCA_012797215.1). Next base: position 24,538 of record JAAZPN010000043.1, read on the forward strand.
CGAAGTTGACTACTTCCTTAGGTGGGATGACGCCGGCGATGTTGCTTCCGCAGTGACACACGTAAACGCCGATGCGCAGTTCTTCTTCTTGCTTATTTAAATCATCGCTCATCGGGGATCCTTGGTTTTCGTCGGAAACTCGAGGCTTTCTTTGATTAACTCACGGCGCGTTTTTTGCGCCTGCCTGTCTGGATTGGTAAGCGTCAGCGCTTCTTTGGGGCACCAAAGCACGCACTGCGGTCCGCCTTCAACGGTTTCGCATTGGTCGCAAATCTCAGCCAGTTTTGTGGCCGGATTGATGGAAATCGCGCCGAAATCACATGCTTCGATACACCAGGCGCATCCGTCGCATTTGGTGGAGTCCACGCGGATAATACCGCTCTCGGGGTCCTGCGTCATCGCGTCGCGTGGGCATACAATCACGCAGGGCGCGTTCTCGCAGGTCCGACAGGCGATCGCGGAAATCAGGACTTCATCGATTCGGACAACGCGAATACGGCTGCGGTAAGAGTTGTATTCCCCTGTTTTAGTGTAGGAGCAGACATATTCACATAGCTGACAACCGATGCACGCGGCGGGATCGCAAACAATGTATTCGAACTTGGAAGTAGATGTCGCCATTTTTCTCCTTATACGCCAATTTGTTCAGCCACGTCGGGCATGCCCAATTTGATAAGCAAATCGCTGGGGATCAAGCCTTCTTTAGTCCAGCCTTTAGCCTGATAGTAAATATCCTTCAGGTACGCCAGCTCTTCATCGCTGACGGTATAGCCTGCTGACGCGCCTTTGGTAAATGGCTCGTGTTTCCAGCGCCAGGGCAGATCATCATCCGCCTCCGTCCACCCTTCACGGATATTGAAAGCTTTCTTGATTGTGTGCGCCCGGATACCAATCAGGTCCACGTCATCGTAGCCGTAATTCCAACCCGTTGTGGCGTTGATCAACTGCGCGATAGCAGGCCAGGCGCCAGCACGGTCGGCTTTGCCGGTGAAGCAGCGCCGGATAAACTTGCATAACGGCAGCGTGTCGTAAACCGCGGCATACTCTTCAGATTCCGCGGCAACTTTACCGCGCGTTTCATCAATGGTAAAGCGGTTAACTTCGCCCTTGATGTCCGGGTCGTAGGCGGCGGAACGATTGTGGCAGCCGCCGCGGGTACCCACAGCCAGCCCGACTGAAAAAGTCTTCAGACCGCGGGCATCGTAGCCGGGGCATTCAAGACCTTTTATGTGCATCGCCCATTTCCAGGACTCAGTGCCGCGTTCGGCATCAATCTTCTTGCAGGCAATGCGTGTACCTTCAGCGAGTAGGTCGCCAATGCCTTCGCGGTCGCGAATCATCTTAGCAAGCGCTACGGCGCCTTCACCGTTGCCAAAATTAAGCTCAATTCCTTCCGGAAATGCTTTGCAGGCAAAATCTTCCTTCTTGAGGACGCCTTTTTCGTAACATTCCATCGCGTAGGAGATGCTGACGCCCATGCTCATGCTGTCCATGCCATCCTGGTCAGCAATTTCCAGCAGTTGAATGCAAGCCCGCATGTCAGAGATACCCAGGTTGGAGCTGTTTGCTTGCAGGCTTTCGTATTCCACGCCAGTCATCGCGCCGGCGAAGGGGCCGGTCTTAACAATAGACATTTGTTCACAGGCTATTGGGCACTGCGCACAGGCAATTACTTTTACTTTGTGATGCGCGTCCAGGTACTCTCCACTAATCAGACTGATATTCTCAAAGGTTCCATCCTGATAGTTGCGGGTCGGTAAGAGGCCAATTTTGTCCATGTTAAGCATATTGGTAGCCGTACCGTAGATGCGGTATTTCTCGGTATCCTTGCCTTGCGCTTCTTTCGAAATGTGGAAGGACATTTCCATCAGTTTCTTGGAATCAGCTACGGTCACGCCTTTGGTACCGCGCACTGAGACAGCTTTAACTTTCTTTGAACCCCAGACCGCGCCGTGACCGGTGCGGCCAGCCTGGCGTCCATCATTCGTGACGTTTGCGTAGCGAATCATGCGCTCGCCGCAAACACCGATGGTGCAGGAGCGCACTTGATCGTCTCCCATCTTTTCGCGGATGGCTTCTTCCGTTTCGAAAGTGCCTTTTCCAAGCAGATAGGTGGCGTCAAGAAATTCCACGCGGTCGTCGTCGATGAAAATATTTACCCAGGTGTCGCTGCTGTTGTGGATGACAACGCCATCCCAGCCGGCGCGCTTGAGAGCGACCGAAAACCAGCTTCCGGAAAGGCTGTCGCCAAGAAAACCAGTCAGCGGAGATTTGGATGCCAGTCCAAACTTACCGCCAACAGGTACAGGCGTGCCCGAGAAGATTCCGTTAGCAATGCAGATCGGGTTTTCCGGCGCATAGGGGTCGCAGCCTGGTTGGATGTTCTCCCAACACAGGCGGCTGGCCATCGAAACGCCGCCAATCCACAACTTGTACCATTCTTCGGGCTTTTCTTCCACGCGGGTTTTCCGGGTTTTCAGGTCGATGTGCAGGATTTTTCCACTATAACCTTTCATTTCAGCTCCCTTCACTTAGTTGTTTCTAAACC
>JAAZPN010000351.1 GCA_012797215.1 Chloroflexota bacterium
ATGTGCCCGCCCTTGCGGTCGGCGTTATTTGCCAGCAGGTCAAAAAGCGCCAGCTGGCGCAGGGACTCGCGTTCAGGGGCTGTCAGGGTGAAGTAATGCTGCTCAGGGTCATGTTCCACAAATAATTGTACGGACCCCTCGCCAGCCGGTAAGCCCTCTGTTCGATAAACGGTCGGCGGAATAAAATCCCAACCCAGGTGTCGGCAGAGCAGCCAGGCGGCGGCTTCGCGTTTGGGCAGCGTTCCTGGGGTAAAGTCCCACAAGGGCAGCTGCCCTCGCGCGGGTTTATAGACTGCCTGTAAACTCGTTCCTTCAAAAGAACAGGATGCCAGAAAAGTGAAATTGGAGCTGCGCGTGAATTGACCCAGAAGGGTGAGCTGCCCGTGCGCGAGCGTTCGCAGGCAAGTGGATTCATCCATAAAAGAGGATCAATGTTTATGCCCGTTGTTGCGCGGTAAATAACCATTTTCCGGCTTGGGCGCTTCGCCACTTTCCACCGTGCCCTGCTTGCCGCGCGAAACCAGCTCTGCCGCCCAGGCTGCCAGTCCCGCGACCTCAGAACGCGTGCACCAAAAACGGACTACGGAGTGGGTTTCCACGCTATCTTCAGGCGCTTTGCCTTCTTCAAAGATCAGAACTATCAGGTCGTTTTCGATATCATAGCCCATGCTCATCTCAGAGACGTGGAAGAGCGGATCAATGGGAGGTTCGAGCACCATGCGGCGTTCATCATAAGCACCCACAGGTTCTTCAAGGTCCGGAAAACGATTTTTCAGTTCAGTCAAAAAATGGGCTGCGCCAGCCGCCAGCATCTGCACCTGGAATTTTTCTATCCGTAAGGTAACGCTTTGTTCGCGGTTCCCGCCTCTCAAAAAGAAAGTGCGGTCGCCTGGTTTTCCGATGGCTGAAAGAATCAAGATTTCGGTGGGATGAAAGTCAAGGTTTTGTTCCGGCATAACATTTCTCTTATTTAAAGGGATTAGTCCTCTGCTATTTGAACATTCATTTCGCCCACAAAGCGGCTGAGGTCCTTAAGAATGCGCTCGTTGATATCCGTGGTTTCGTTTGGGAACTCAATCTCGTAGCTGCAGTCAGCTTCTATGATGTGGAAGAAAAAACGGTTTTCACCCGGGTGTGAGGTCAGAAACCCGTGAATCTGCTTGATATGACGGATATCGCGGTCTCGTTCGCCGCAGGATTGAATAGTCACCAATAAGCGCGGGTGATTCTTGATTTCCGTGGGCGCTGTGTATTCAGGTATTGGGGCTGGACTAATTGGCGATATTGCCGAAGGGTCCTGTTCTGGCGCCGAAAGCGTTTCCCCGGCTGGTTCGGCTGGAAAAGGAGCTGGCAGGTCTGCTTCGCCCAACGGCGCGCTTTCGGCTGCTGGCGGCGGGAAGCTGGCAAAAGTGTTTTCTTCCCACTCGGGTTCCTCAAATGGGTCTGCTTCTGCTGGCGCGCCCCCAACCCGGGGAGTATCAACCGGTCCTGTTCCGCGCTCGATAAAACCTGAATGCCCAAAACGGCTGAGCACGGCAATATCTGGCAGGTATTTCGCGAGCACCTGCTCATAGTAAGGCCCTTGGTTGCGGTTATCCGTCAGGGCGTCTTTTAAACCTGAGGTTTCCACCCGCGTAACCTGGTCAGCAAGAACGCTGACGCTGCTTTCGCGGTGGTCTACTTTTCCTTTGACCAACAAAAGCGCGCCGCTTTCCACTTGGCTTCCACTCGTTTCCCAAATGCTTGGGAAGAGCACCAATTCCACCTCGCCGGTGTTGTCTTCAATGGTCACAAAGGCCATTTCTTGCTGTTTCTTGGTCAGGATGGAACGCGCCTTTTTTACAAGACC
>JAAZPN010000352.1 GCA_012797215.1 Chloroflexota bacterium
GCAGGCAATATTACAGCGTGGAGAGCTATTCCTCAGGCTCTACCTACTAAATAAGTTGTCCCTTCTGTCTGAGTTGGAGCGCGCTCTTTAATCTACTTGTGCTTAAACGCCCTAAGCACCACCAACAAAATCAGCGCGCCTACCAATGAGGCAAGCACGTTACCAATCCAGCCGCTGGAGGAGATATTGAGGAGGCTGAATAGCCAGCCGCCAAGATACCCGCCAATCACGCCAATAATCACTTTTACCAGGAAATTTACCTCGATGCCTTTGATGAGGAAATCAGCCAGCACGCCAGCAATGGCGCCTACTACCAACCTGACAATAATGTCTGTCATCTTTTCTCCTTTTTGGTAAGGCTAACGCTTTATCTGATTAATAGCGCAAACTTACCAACCAAGCGCGGCCTGTAAAAGCTTTTTCGGCTTAATACTCTTCACTCTCGCCGCTGTTCTCATCGCCAGAGTCCCAACTGCCGGTGACGTTGTCGACGCTGCCAAGCGAGCGGATGGTGTTCTCAATCTCCTTCATGACTTCAGGATTCTGGTTGAGGAAGTTTTTGGAAGCCTCCCGACCCTGCCCTAAGCGGCTGTCTTTGTAGGAGTAGAAAGAACCGCGCTTTTCAACGACTTCCAGGCTTGTCGCGAGGTCCAGAAGATCGCCAGCTTTGGATATGCCTTCGTTGTACATAATGTCAAATTCAGCGGTGCGGAAGGGCGCGGCCACCTTGTTCTTGACGACCCGCACGCGCACGCGGTTGCCAACGATTTCCGCGCCAACCTTGATGGACTGTACTCTGCGAACGTCCAGGCGCACTGACGCGTAAAACTTGAGCGCCATGCCGCCGGTGGTGGTTTCGGGGCTGCCAAACATGACCCCGATTTTCTGGCGCAGTTGATTGGTGAAAATGACAGCGGTTTTGGTTTGATTAATCGCGCCCGAAAGCTTGCGCAGCGCCTGGGACATCAAGCGGGCTTGCACGCCCATGGTCGGGTCGCCCATGTCACCTTCAATTTCGGAGCGGGGAACCAACGCGGCGACAGAATCTACTACCACAAGCTCCACGGCGCCGGAGCGCACCAGGGTCTCAGCAATCTCCAATGCTTGTTCACCGGTATCCGGTTGCGAAATCAGCAGCTGGTCGATATTGACCCCGCAGCGAGCCGCGTACACCGGATCCAGGGCATGTTCCATGTCAATAAACGCGGCAGTGCCACCACGCTGTTGGCATTCCGCCACGATATGCTGGCAGAGGGTCGTCTTGCCGGAAGACTCGGGGCCGAAGATTTCGGTAATGCGCGCTTTTGGAATGCCACCAACCCCAAGCGCCAAATCCAGAGAAAGCGCTCCGGTCGGAATGGACTCCACCTGCATTTGGTGCGCTTCGCCCAGGCGCATAATGCTGCCCTCTCCGTAGCGTTTGACAATGTCGTTCAGGGCTTTATCCAATACGGCCTTTTTGGCGTCGTTCATGTTCTGGTCTGAGGATGAAATGGGTTGGGATGAGGTGCTTTTTTTGGCAGGCATGATTTCTCCAGTTAATTATTGCTGATTCCTATACTAAATATAGCACAATTGTTCGAGTTGTCAAGACTCAGGCGCTGATGCGTCGGCATTCCATATAGAAGCGTTTATCTTTCGCGTGACCCATGGAGAAAGTTTTACGGGGCAGCGCGCCGTCCAAAAGGACGGTTTTAAAGAAAGAATCTTTCGATATTGGTGGGAGGTAAAAACCAAAATTACCAGCCTGAGAACCCAATTCGCGCACTGTGTCATCGCCGTGGACGTAATCAATCTTAGTCTCAGGGTGGCTTACCAGGTAGGCATCCAGGAATTGCTGCAGGC
>JAAZPN010000353.1 GCA_012797215.1 Chloroflexota bacterium
GATACATAGTTTAGGAGTATTAAGTCAATGGTACGTATTCGTTTGCGCCGTGTTGGTTCAACACACCAGCCTCATTACCGCGTAGTCATCGCTGACAAAGAAAGTCCGCGTGATGGGCGTTTTCTCGAGATCGTTGGTCATTACAACCCGAAGACCAACCCGAGCACTATTCAATTCGATGAGGAGAAAATCTATCACTGGTTGGGCGTCGGTGCTCAGCCCTCCGAATCTGTTCAGAAATTGTTCAAGATCGTCAAACTGGACGAACGCTACCAGCGTTTGAAAGCTGGCGAGGCAAAAGAAACCTTGCTTGCGGAAGCTGAAGCTATCTACAAGAACCGCGTAAAAGATCCTTCTACCGCGCTGACAAAGAACGGCAAGTAGGCTGCTATTATGGAACGCGAAAACCTTGCGGGTTTGCTTGAATATCTTGCCAGATCACTGGTGGATAAACCGGACTCTGTCAAGGTCGAAACCTACCATGATGGTCCGATGGTCCACCTTGACCTGATGGTTGATTCTGATGATATCGGCCGGGTAATCGGAAAGCATGGACGCGTGGCCAACGCCTTGCGGGTGCTTCTGCGCGTAGTCGCTGCAAGAAGCGGCCAACAAGTGGCGATGGATGTCGTCGATTTCGAGTAATTCGACCTTAAAGTCGGAATGAACAGTTCTCAAGATTCAAAAGCAGGCTCGGATTCAAAAAACGAGCCTGCTTTTACCTTAATCGGACGATTGCAGCGCGTACACGGGGTGCATGGAGAAATCGCCATGCGCGTGTTGACCGATTTTCCGCAGCGTTTGCGCCGTGGAAAATCGGTCTTTTTAGGCCCCGAGCGCAAGCAATATGTCATCGTCTCCGTGCGCCAGAAAGACCCACTGCTGCTCCTGAGTTTTGAGGGCATCAACAATCGCGAAGAAGCGCAAACGCTGACTAATCTCGAAGTTTTCAATACAGTCAAAGAGCTTCCTCCTTTGCCTGAAGGCCGGTATTATCATCATCAGCTCCTTGGCCTGCAGGTATTTGATGAAGCAGATTACCTGGGAGAAGTCAGCGAAGTACTCGAGACCGGTGCTAATGACGTTTTTGTGGTGCTTGATTCCAAAGGTCACGAACTGCTGCTTCCAAATATCCCCTCGGTAATCCTGAAAGTGGATGTGGAAAGCAGGCGCATGGAAGTGCATGTAATGGAAGGCTTACGGGGGTAAGCTTGGGGGAGAAGGATTACTGGCTGGCTTTCAGCACAGTCAAGGGTATTGGCGCTGTCCGGTTCCGCCGGCTTCTATCCCATTTTGGGCAGCTCAGCCGCGCTTGGAATGCCTCACGCGCGGAATTGCTCGCGGCAGGCTTGACAGAAAAGTTGGCAGAGGCGGTGCTGCAGAAGCAAGGCGCGCTGGACCCTGAAGGCATCCTGCCCGCGATCGCGAAAAAATCTATTCAGGTGCTCACCTGGGAAGACCAAGCCTATCCACTTTACCTGAAAGAAATTGATCAGCCTCCGCCAGTTTTATACTACCGTGGGTCCATCCTTCCCCAGGATGACCTGGCTGTCGCGATTGTGGGGACGCGCAACGTCACCGCCTATGGCAGACAGCTTACTAAGGATACTGCTGCCTACCTGGCTGCTAACGGCATCACAATTGTTAGCGGTCTGGCGCGCGGCGTGGATGCCATCGCCCACCAAACCGCAATCGAGCAAGGAGGGCGAACGCTCGCGGTTTTGGGCTCCGGCGTGGATGTTATTTACCCACCGGAACACCGCGCGCTGGCAGAGAACATCATCGCGCACGGCGCATTGATTAGCGATTATCCTCCTGGTACGCAGCCGGACGGCATTAATTTTCCACCGCGGAACCGCATCATCTCCGGGCTTTCCCGAGGCACTGTCGTAATCGAAGCCGGGGAAAAAAGCGGCGCCCTAATCACCGCAAAATTCAGCATTGACCAGGGCCGGGATGTCTTCGCCGCTCCGGGGTCCGTGCTTTCCCCCATGAGCAGGGGAACAAACAACCTGCTGGCAGCCGGCGCTGTGCCGCTCACCAGCCCAACGATTATTCTTAAGCATCTCAATGTCAGGCAGACGCGACCTATGGCCGAAGAAACAAAGCCCGCTCTGGATGGTGAGGAAGCGCGAATCTTGCGCGCGCTGGGACATGACACGCTGCACATTGACGATTTGTGCGGCAAACTTGGCACAAGCGTAGAAAAACTGACTGCGCTGTTGACAATGATGGAATTAAAGGGGCTGGTGGTGCGCGCAAGGGCGATGGAGTATTCGGCGAACCAAAGCTGGACGCAGGATTAATATTCATTACAAGGTTGTGCTTTGGTGTAAACCCCGTTTGATTGACAATAAATTGATTATGGTATTATAGGTGGGCAATTTTCAGGTCTAATAATTCAGGAGTTATTTTTGGAAGCTTATTGTCTCAAGTGCAAAGAAAAACGGGAAATGCAAACCCCCACGGCCAGTTTCACGGTCAACGGCAAGCCGATTACTAAAGGCCAGTGCGCGGTGTGTGGGAGCGTCGTTTCCATATTAGGTCTTACCCCTGCGCATGATGGCTTGGAAAAACCAGCTCTCCAAAACCTCAATAAAGCTGGAATAGGTAAGACCGGAAAGAAATCCACCACGCCAACAAAAACAGGAAAAAAAGGCGCGGCGGTAAAAAAATCCGTTTCCACAGCTGGCCTAGCGCACGGGAAGAGCCTGGTCATTGTGGAATCCCCAGCAAAAGCCAAAACCATTGGCAAATTTCTGGGAGATGAGTACCATGTTGTCGCCTCAGTTGGGCATATTCGGGACCTCCTGAAATCCCAACTTAGCGTAGATGTTGAGAACAATTTCGCGCCCAAGTACCGGGTTCCAAATGAGAAAAAGGAAGTTGTACGGGAAATCGCGGGTTTGGCAGCTAAAAGCACTAAAGTATATCTGGCTACCGACCCCGACCGGGAAGGCGAAGCGATTGCCTGGCACTTGATGGATACCGTGCAGATTCCTCCCGAGAGGACTGAGCGGGTGGAATTCCATGAGATTACCAAAACAGCCATCGCTGAGGCTTTCGCGCATCCGCGCAGTTTGGATATGGACCTGGTTAACGCGCAGCAAGCCCGCCGCGTTCTTGACCGTTTGGTGGGTTACGGCGTCAGCCCGATTCTTTGGGCAAAGGTGCGAGGGGGTCTTTCCGCCGGGCGCGTGCAATCCGTTGCCTTGCGCTTGATTGTTGAGCGCGAACGTGAAATTGAGGCATTTATCCCGATGGAATATTGGGAGATTCACGCGGTTTTCTCCCCGGAAAACAGCCGCAAAAGCTACCACGCCAAACTGGTAAGAATTGACCAGGACGACTTTTTACTCCCGGATGAAGCATCCGCGCTTAAAACTGTGGAAGAGCTGCGGCAAGTTAGCTACACTTTGGACTCACTTAAGACAGCCCAACGCAATATTTATCCTTCCGCGCCTTTCATCACCAGCACTCTGCAGCAGGACGCATCTCGCAAGCTTGGTTTCCCCTCGCGAAAAACCATGCAAATAGCGCAACAGCTTTATGAGGGCATCGACATTGGCAACGGCGGGGAAACGGGCCTGATTACGTACATGCGCACGGATTCTGTACAGGTCGCTCCTCAGGCAGTTCAAGAAGCACGCGATTACATCCTCAGTAAGTACGGCGAGGCCTTTTTGCCTGAAAAACCGCCGTTTTATAAGACCCGGGCAGCTTCCGCGCAGGAAGCGCACGAAGCCGTCAGGCCGACCTCGGCGCTGCGGGAACCCGCCGCCATCAAAGCGCACCTTACAGCGGACCAATTCAAACTCTACAATCTTATCTGGCAGCGTTTTATTGCTTCCCAGATGAATCCCGCTGTGCTGGAAATTACTACCGCGGAAGTGGCAGGTAAAAACAGCGAACACCAGTACCTTTTCCGCGCGTCCCATACCCGAACGCTCTTTAAGGGTTACCGCGTCTTGTATCAGGATGCCCGCAATGAGGACCAACAAGATGAAGAGGAAGACGGCGAGCTGCCGATTGCGGATTTGTTCGAGGGACAAACTCAGAATCTTGAAGATTTGGAATATTCCCAACATTTCACCCAAGCGCCGCCGCGTTACAGTGAAGCTTCTCTGATTCAAGTGCTTGAAGTGAACAAAATCGGGCGCCCATCCACCTATTCACCGATTATCTCAACAATCCTGGCTCGCGGCTATGTAACCACGGAACAAAAGCGGCTTATTCCAACGGAAACCGGATTCATTGTCAACGATCTCGTTGTTGAATTCTTTCCCTCTGTGGTTGACATTGGCTTCACCTCAGAAATGGAAGAAAAACTGGATGAGATTGCCGATGGGAAAATGGATTGGGTCGAGGTGATGAGGGCGTTTTACGAGCCTTTCGAAGTGAGTTTAAATCACGCGCGCGAAAATATGCCTGAAAACAAGATTGGACCTGAAAAACTGGGCAGGCCTTGCCCGCTGTGCGGCAGTGAGTTGGTGATGCGCAATGGAAAATTTGGGAAATTTGTCAGCTGCAGCGCTTTCCCGACTTGCCGCTATACCGAGAACCACCTGGAAAAAATCGGCGTAAGCTGCCCAACCTGTAAGGAAGGGGACGTGGTACGCAAACGCACGCGCAAGGGACGCATATTCTTCGGCTGTTCTCGCTACCCAGAGTGTGACTTTACCTCCTGGGATGAACCGCTAAAGCAAAGCTGCCCGCAGTGCGGTGGGGTATTGGTCGCGAAGAATAAACACCATGCCCGCTGTCTATCCTGCGCGGAGATTTTCACGCTGGAATCACTAAATACCCAGAGCTCCTGAATTGGTATAAATCCTGCACCTTTAGCAATAGAGCATTCTTATAACTGTGAGGTGCAGGAAAATGGAAAATATCATCGGCTTAATCAAAGAAAAGCTGAGTGTACCCAAAAACCTGGCGATTGCCGCCGGAGTCGCGGGTATTCTACTTGGTTTACTGATCGGTTGGGTACTTCTACCGGTCCAGTGGACTGATACCAACGCGGAAACTATGCGCGCCGATTTAAGGCAGGATTATCTGCGCATGGCGATTACCAATTACAACCTGACCTTTGACGAGGCCAAAGCCCGGCAGCTTTATCAGGAATTGGGGAACAACGCTGGTGTCACCCTGACTGAAGTTCAATCCAATCCTCAATTTCTAAATGCTGACCAAATTAACCGCTTTATCACCGCAGTTCAGGCGGAGCCCGCTAACATTCAGACCCCTGATGAAAATCCGGAACAAGCTCCAACGTTACCCGGAACCGATAAGGCAAATAGCCCTCTGAAACTTGGGTTGATCCTTTTGGGTTTGCTAGTGATTGGAGCAATCGGCGTGTACATTTTCTATCTGCGCCCCAGAATAAAACCCGCCGGCGCTGCACTGCCACAAGCACGGCCAGCAGCAGTTCCCCAGGCGGTTCCCAGGTCGTCGAATGCAACTGCTCAGACGCAAGGTGTTTCCACGAATGGAAGGTCAAACACGACTCCTACGACGGTGCAAAGCGCGGCCCCCGTATACGATACTCCAGTTTACACGCGTCCCAATGGGAAGAACACACAAACCCTGGAAAAACCTGTCGCGCAGTTTATGAGCACCTATATGTTCGGCGATGATCTCTACGACGAATCTTTCACATTTGACGCGCCAAACGGTGAATTTTTGGGCGAATGCGGCGTGAGCGTATCCGACATTATAGGTGTTGGTGAACCCAAGAAAGTCACGGCTTTTGAGGTTTGGTTGTTCGATAAAAACGATATCCAAACCGTGACCAAAGTAATGATGAGCGAGCACGTTTTCAATGATCCTGTACTCCGCCAACGCCTTGAAATGAAAGGTGAACCAATTCTGGCTGAAGCCGGGAAACTATTCGACCTGCGCACCGCCAGCCTGAGAATGGAAGCCCGGATTGTAGAGCTTACTTATGGCGATTTGCCGCTGCCACCGCAGAGTTATTTCCAACGCGCGACAATTGAACTCGCGGTTTATCGGATTTAGCGTCCATTAACAAAAAAAGCTGAGGACCGCCTCAGCTTTTTTGATTCTTTAGACCGTCAGTCAATCCTGATGATTGTGAATTCAATTGCTCCGCCTGGAGTTTCAACTTTAACCTTATCTCCTGGGCGTTTGTTCAGGAGCGCTGATCCAATGGGGGACTCGTAAGATATCTTGCCGAGCAGAGTGTTGACCTCGCTGATTCCGACCAGTTCAAAGACCTCTTCTGGTTCACCGTCTTCTTGCACGGTCACCTTGTGGCCGATTTGAACCGTGTCGTTTTCAATATTAACCTGGTCTACTACCTCAGCGTTGGCGAGAATGGTCTCAATTTCCAGAATTCTTCCTTCCAAAAAGCCCTGGTCTTCTTTGGCAGTGATGTAATCCGCGTTTTCGGAAAGGTCACCCATTTCAATCGCGCTTTTCAGGCGGCGAGAAATTCCCATGCGGCGTGGTCCCTTGAGTTCCGCCAGTTCCTCTTCTAACTTTAGTTTTCCTGATTTTGTGATGATTAATTGATTCTTCATTTTGGCGTAGTTCTGCTTCCTAAGGTAATACGTCCGCGTCAAACAGACGTTTATATTCATCGATCGCAAAGCGGTCTGTCATCCCGGCGATGTAGTCACAAATGGTTCTTTCCAGTCCCCGCTCTGGCGCTAATTCCTGAACGCCGGCAGGGAGGGTGGCGGGGGTCTTTTGGTAAATCCCAAAAAGCTCTGTGATGATTTTTTCTGCTTTGGCAGACATGCGCACCACACGATAGTGCCTGTAGAGATTAGCATAAAGAAAATCTTTCAACTCACGGTTGCGCCGGTACATATCCTCGCTAAAGCCGACCACATTATAAGGCAGTTTTTGGACTTCCAGCGCGGATTTGACATTACTCTTGCGTAAATATCGATCAATTGACTGAATCAAATCTGTAACTTCAAAGTTAATAAGCCGGCGAATGATTTGGTGGCGAGAGAGCTCATCCAAAGATTCCGTTTTCCGTCTGCCAATGCTCTCGTTGACAATCTCCCAGATTGCGATTCCGTCCAACTGCGTGGGGGTAATCATTCCGGAGCGCAGGCCGTCATCCAAGTCATGCGAGGTATAAGCAAGTTCATCCGCCACATTTGCGATTTGGGCTTCCAGGTGGCCGCGCAGCTCTGGAGCGTAATCCTTGGCGTCCGCGATGTCATAATCAGTTTCGTGCTTGACCATGCCCTCGACGACCTCCCAGCTCAGATTTAAGCCGGGATAATCCGGATAACGGTTCTCCAGCGTCGTGACAATGCGCACTGAATGCTGGTTGTGGTTGAAACCTCCGTAGTCACGCATCAAGCGTGCTAAAGCAGCCTCACCGGAATGCCCAAAGGGCGGATGACCGAGGTCGTGCGCCAGGCAAATGGTTTCAACCAGGTCCTCATTCGCTCCCAACGAGCGAGCGACAGACCGTCCAATCTGAGCTACTTCCAACGAGTGTGTCAGGCGGGTGCGGTAATAATCGCCTTCGTGGTTGATAAAAACTTGCGTCTTATATTCCAGACGTCGGAAGGCAGTAGTGTGCAAAACGCGCTCGCGGTCGCGCTGAAATCTGGTGCGAAAATCTGCTTCTTCTTCCGGATAAACACGCCCCTTGGAGTCCTTGCTGTGTACGGCGTAAGGAGCCAGGGTCTGATTCTCGTATTCTTCCAGCTGTTGGCGAGTGTAAATCATAAATCACAATCCATTTCTGCGAAAAAGCGCTTCATAATGGCACCATTATAGTGGTCATCGGAGAAAAATGCCGCTGGGTTTCTATACAATGCGCCCATCAGCCTATTCGGGTCCCAACAGCCTCCCCAGCCAATACCTTGGTCAGGTTTTGTGGGTTTCTGCCCGAAAATATCACGGCGCTTAAACCCGGGAGAGCCGCGCACAGTTTTTGCATTAAAAGAACTTTGCTCAACATTCCCCCGGTTACATCCAGGCTGGCTGAGCCCTGAATGTAGGCGCCTGGTTCTGCATCCTTGCTGATGAATCCCAGTGGTTCCTGATTGATCGGGTAGTCGGCGTAGACTGCCTCCTCCTCGCCAACCAAAAAAATCCTGGAAGGGTGCAGCGCGAGCGCGAGATGAAAAAACAAGTCTTCCGTGGAAAGAATGGTTCCGCCGATCACGGAATCGGTCACCACGTCCCCATAAACCACAGGGATGAGTCCATGCGTGAGCGCGCTTGAGATCGGTGCGAGATTCCAACTCTGGATCGCGTGATTGTTCGTCACCACCGAAGCAGACGGCGGAAAAGAGAGCACAGGCAAGTCAGCTTGCTGGCAAGCATTAAGCACAATCTGATTTAGCCGGCGCGCGCTAGCCCAGACAGCCTGGTATCCCAGCCAGTCGGACGCGCTATAGACGCCGTCACGCGTACCCGCTTGCTTTGCCGCGTGGTGCCCGAAGGAACCTGAACCATGGCCCAACACAAACCTGAGCTCTGAATGCAGTTTTCTAAACCGAGCAATTTCCTGAAGAAGGCTTGATAAAGTAGCAATATCTGGCGTTTCGGCGCGGTCTTTATTCGTGATGAGCGACCCACCAAGCTTGATGAAAATTAAATCCGCCTCAAGCCCTGCATCAGCCATCTGAATGCGCTCCCTTTAGCACGGTATGGTAGACATGCGGAGCGCCTGCTTCAAGCAACGCTGCACGGACTTGGTCGATATTTTCGGGTCGGACTAAGGCAAGCAAATGCCCACCCATGCCGCCGCCGGTCAGCTTGGCACCTCCCGCGCCTGCTGCGCGCGCTGCCATAATCAGAGTATCCAGTTCCGGGCAGGATAAATTAAGCAGGGACAAAAGTTCCTGATTGGCGTTCAATGCTGCTCCTAATGCAGCGTAATCTCCCTGTGTCAGCGCGCGCGCTCCTTCAAGCGTCAGCTGCCCGATATCGTGGATGACCGCGCCAATTTCAAGCGGATTCCTGGCGTAGTCCTGGGCAAGCTGACTGACAGTGAGCGCGGTCGCTTTCTTGATTCCGCTGTCGGCAACCAGAAAATGCCAGTCCGAGTAAGGGTTGATTACCTCAAATCCACGCAATTTTTCGAAGAGAATAGGCTGCTCATAGACCACAACCGTGTTATCGATGCCGGATGGCGTGCCATGCATCAAAGTTTCAGATTCGAACGCTAACGCGTTTAAACGCTCCGGAGCAAGCGGATGACCAAGAAACGCGGAAAACGCGCGCATGACAGCCACCGCAAGCGCGGCGCTTGCCCCCAGGCCTGCGGCTATGGGTATCTCCGTTGAAAGGTTCAATTTGCAGGTGGGGATGCGCTCGATACCAAGCTCGGAGAGCACCAATAAGAGCGCGTTACGGATTAGGTTATTATCCGGCAGGCTGGACCATTCCTGGTCCAGATCCAGCTCGCGCGCAAAGATGTGTATCCGACCTGCTGGAACGCCAATCCAGGCTTCCACGGCCGCTCGGGCTCGCAGCGCGGAGAAGGGAATTGCCAGCGCGAGTTCGCCGTACACAACTGCGTGTTCCCCCAATAGGATTAATTTAGCGCAAGCGTTAGCTGAGACAGCCGGCATAGGGTCTCCTTAGAAAAACAAATAAAGCACAACCACTACAGATAGAGCCCAAAGGCCGACAGTGATTTTCAAAGGCAGATCCTGCAAAAGTACTTCTTCTGGTGAGGACGCCCAGCTGCTATTCTGTAGTATGACCATATAACGGAAGATGCCGTACAAAACGAACGGGATAGTGAACATCATCATCGTGTTTGTACCATCCGGGTGAGAGGAAAAGGTGTAGAGGCAGTAGGTGATCAGAATTCCGCTCAACACAACCACCAGCAGGTTGTTTAACAGTGGAATTGTGTATCCATCAAGCACTGCGCGGTGTTCGCCCGCTTGGTTTTCCAAAAGCTTGATCTCAGATAATCGCTTTCCAAAGCCGAGATAAAGCGCGAGCAGCGTGGTGAGCACGAACAGCCATGGAGAAAAGTAGTTCACCTTAATAACCATCACGCCAGCAGCGACTCTCAGCACAAAGCCAAGCGCGATGACCATCACATCAATCAGAATGAGTTTTTTCAGCCACTTGGAGTAAGAAAGCATCAACCCGGTATAGACCAGGCAGATGATGCCAAATTCGATTGAAAGCGCAAAGGCCGCGGGGAATGTGAACAATGAAAGCACCAAAGCCAGTAATCGCGCGCTGTTCAGGCTTAATCTACCGCTGGCAATGGGTCGGTTCTTTTTCTGTGGATGCAAACGATCAGCTTCAACATCCAAAATATCGTTTATAGTATAGGTGAGGCCGGATACCAGACAAAAGAGGATGACTGCTGCCGCAACGCGCAGCAGTGGTTCCAACTGCAGAAGCTGCCTGTCGAAGACTAAGCCGGCAAAAATAACCAGGTTCTTAATCCATTGTCTTGGGCGCAGTGTTTCGAGATAAGCTCTCACGCGAATTATCTTATCACAAACCAAAGGCAGGCACCCAAGGAAGCTTACTCGTAAGAGCGGATAGAATAAGAGCATGAAGAAGATTCGACTTGATCAACACCTGGTAAATCTTCGTCTCGCCGAGACCCGCGGCTGGGCTCAACGCGCGATTGAGGAAGGGCTTATCAAGGTGAATGGCTCAATCGTCTCCAAGTCATCCCAGCTTGTTCAAACGGATTGCGCTGTGGTTCTAATGGCGCAGCCCGAATTTGTTTCACGAGCAGGGGCCAAGTTAAAAGCAGCGCTTGATAGCTTTAAAATCAGTCCACTGGCCAAAATATGCGCTGATGTCGGCGCGTCAACCGGCGGCTTTACAGACTGTCTGCTGCAGCGCGGCGCAAGCAAGGTTTACGCGATTGACGTGGGGCAGGATGAACTGCATTCCAGCCTGCGAAATCACCCGCTTGTAATCGTGATGGACCGTACGAACGCCCGCCAACTCCATAACTTGCCCGAAACTCCTGATTTGGTGACAATCGATGTCTCCTTTATATCACTTGATTTTATTCTGCCCGCAGTCAGACAGTGGTTCGAGGAAAAACCTGGCGAAGTGATCGCGTTGGTGAAACCTCAGTTTGAGGCTGGCCGGGAAGAAGTCAAGAAACACAAAGGGGTAATCCGGGATCAAGCTGTTCACGCGCAGGTGCTGCGTCAGGTAATTACACACGCGCAGCTAACCGGTTTTATCCCCGCGGGATTAATTCCCTCACCCATCACCGGTTCCGATGGCAATACTGAATTTTTGCTATGGCTGCGGTTCGGTTGCGACGAGAAAAGCTTTGACATCAACGAGGCAATCCTGCGACTAATCCCCCCTGAAGCTGACTGAAGAAATCGATTATACTCAATGCGCTTATGGAAAAGATTCGCAATTTTTGCATCATCGCGCATGTTGATCACGGCAAGTCCACATTAGCTGACCGTATGCTTCAGCTTACCGGCACCATTTCGGATCGGGATATGACCGAGCAAGTGCTGGATTCCATGGATTTGGAGCGGGAAAAGGGCGTCACAATCAAAGCCTCGGCCGTGCGTATGATTTATCATGCGAAAGACAATCAGGATTACGAATTCAACCTGATTGATACCCCCGGCCACGTGGATTTCAATTACGAAGTAAGTCGCGCGCTCTACGCTTGCGAAGGCGCTATCCTGGTTGTTGACGCCACCCAGGGCATCGAAGCGCAAACCCTTGCCAACCTTTACCTTGCGTTGGACGCAAATCTGGTGATTATCCCGGTCATTAACAAAATTGACCTTCCCAGCGCGCAAGTAGAAGCAGTAAAGAAGGATTTAGATATCCTGTTGGGCGTTGCTGATGATGAAATCATCCCGATAAGCGCGAAAACCGGATTAAACGTAGACCTGGTTTTGGAGGCGATCGCGCAGAAAATCCCTCCTCCTACCCGGGCTGTGGATGCCCCTCTGCGCGCGTTGATATTTGACTCTCATTACGATTCCTATAAAGGTGTAATCGCGTACGTACGCGTTTTTGACGGCCATCTGACCAGTGGAGACAAGGTGATGATGATGGCTAATGGAATTAGGGTCCAGCCAGTCGAAATTGGCATTTTTTCACCCAGCCTCTTCCCGATTGATAAACTTGAAGCCGGTGATGTGGGATATGTAGCGACTGGACTGAAGACGGTTTCGGAATGCCGGGTGGGCGATACCATTACCAATGCGTTTAACCCGGCCGCAAGCGCGCTCCCTGGCTACCGCCAGGCGAAGCCGATGGTCTTTGCTGGGGTTTACCCGACGGAAGGGGAAGATTACCCCAATCTGCGGGAAGCGCTGGAGAAACTACAGCTGAATGACGCGTCTCTTGTTTATGAACCCGAGACAAGCGAGGCGTTAAACTTTGGTTTTCGCTGTGGTTTTTTGGGTTTATTTCACATGGAAATCATCCAGGAGCGGCTCGAGAGGGAATACTACCTGGATGTAGTCTTTACCGCGCCTTCGGTAGAGTATGAGGTGATGTTAACCAATGGGAACGTCGCGATTATCGATTCACCAGCCGACCTTCCGGATGAGAGCATGGTGACCGAAATTCGCGAACCTTGGATGGAACTGAACATCTTTTCGCCCACCGAGTACTACGGCGTGGTAATGGACCTTGTTCGGCGCAAGCGCGGCATCTATGTTTCTGAGGAATATCCCTCTAGCAACCGAGTTCAACTGAATTTTGAAATCCCACTTTCAGAAATTATTGTGGATTTTTTTGACCTGCTTAAATCCGGCACGCGCGGTTACGCTTCCATGGATTACCAGTTTTTGGAATATCGCGCCGGAAACCTGGTCAAACTGGAGTTCCTTTTAAATGAGGAAAAAGTGGACGCGCTGACAGCGATTGTTCACAAGGATGACGCTTACCACAAGGGGCAGGCACTGGTCAGCAAGCTCAAGGAAATAATCCCGCAGCAACTTTTTGTTATTCCGATTCAGGCCTATTCGCAAGGTCGTGTGATTTCACGCGCGAATGTGAAGGCTTTGCGGAAAGACGTTTTGGCAAAATGTTATGGTGGTGACATCACACGCAAGAAAAAACTTCTGGAAAAGCAGAAAAAAGGCAAAAAGCGCATGAAGATGGTCGGGAGCGTCGAAATCCCGCAGGAAGCCTTCATGGCTATCCTAAAATTGGAGAACTGATGCGCCAACAAAATCTAGGCTCTCGTCCGGCGAATATTTTGCGCTGGCTGCTGCCGCTGCTTGTTACCGCCGCGGCGGTGTATTTTATTGGCAGGCAGATAGATTTCTCCCAGGTTGGCAGCGCTTTTTCCCGTGTATCTATTCAGAACTTAATCCTTGTTATCGCGCTTTTCCTCTTGTGCCTTGTGCTGCGTGTCATTTGCTGGTTCTTCCTGCTGGAGGGGAAGTTCACATTTTGGGAGACCTTCTTTGGAATGAACGCCGGCTACTTGCTCAACAATGTCCTTCCGCTTAAGTTGGGGGAATTTGGGCGCGCCGCGCTGCTGGCGGGTAAAGGCAAATCGGGTTTCCTGCCTGTTTTTGCCAGTATCGTCACTGAGAGGGTGCTGGACTTTTTCCTGGCGGCGGTATTCTTCCTGGTCAGCCTGCCTTTAGTTGTCACCAATACGTCTGTCAGGACGCTCGCAATTGTCATCCTGGTACTGACAGTGCTGGGAATGGCTGCCGCCGCGCTCGCCGCCAGGTATAAGGAGCGCATCTCAGCCTATTTCAAGGCGCGTTGGATTGACAAGCCGCGTTTGCTTGCCTTGCTCCCGCGCGCGCTAAGCTTTTTAGAAGGTTTTACAATACTCTTGCGGCCGGGACGTTTTTTTGCGGCGCTGTTCCTCCTGGCAGCCAGCTGGGCTTCTGCCATGCTCGAAGTATGGGTCCTGGCGCGGGCCTTAATTCCGCAAAGCCAGTGGTGGTGGGGAGTCTTTGTGACATCGGGCAGCGCTTTCGCGAACGCTTTGCCTACAGCGCCGGCTAGCATGGGCGTATACGAAGCCGCTAATGTGGCGGCGTTCAGCGTGTTGGGTGTGGATCAATCCACCGCGTTGGTAATTGCGTTAATTTTGCATGCAGTCCAGTTCTTGATCACCAGCCTATTGGGGATGTTGGGAATTTACCTGCTGGGAGACAGCCTCGGCAATCTGAGCAAAAAGGCTTTGCTCTGGAAACACCAGCAGGAGGAAGTCGAATGAAACTCCTCATCGCTTCCACCTACTTTACGCCTTATTCTTCCGGCTTATCTGTCTATGCTCATCGGCTGGCAAAAGGCCTGGCAGCGTTGGGACATGAAGTGGTTGTGTTGACCTCCCAATATCAGAAGGAATTGCCATCGGAAGAAACCATGGAAGGATTCCGGGTTATCAGGGTGCCAGTTCGAGGGCGAATATCCAAAGGGGTGCTAATGCCTGGCCTGTTAAAGGCTGCGCATAAATGGATTACTTGGGCGGACGCGGTAAATTTACATCTCCCACAATTTGAATCTCTTCTGCTCGCCATCGAAGCGAAATTGCATCAAAAACCACTCTTAGTAACTTACCACTGCGATCTGCAAATACAAGGCAATTCGATAAATCGCTTGGCTGGTTGGGTGACGCAAACATTAGGCGCCTGGGTTCTAAAAATGGCAGACAGCATCGTTCAAAATTCGCTGGATTACGCAGAAAATTCGCGCTGGCTGAAGCCGCACATAGAAAAAACCCGGGAAGTTCCTATCCCCGTGGAATTAATAAAAGCAGAC
>JAAZPN010000044.1 GCA_012797215.1 Chloroflexota bacterium
ACAACCAGTGGGTTAATCTCTATTTCCTCTATCTCCGGGAAGTCCAACGCGAGTTGGCTGAGCGCACTAATCGCAGTTTTTACTGCCTCAAGATCCGCCTGTGCGCTACCCCGCACGCCTTTCAGCAGCTTTCCCGCGATGGTAGCATCAACCATCTCAACAATATCCTCATGGGAAAGCGGGGCAATCCGGAAGGATATATCCTTAAGCTGTTCAACCAAAGTTCCACCCATGCCGAACATCATCATCGGGCCAAAAGTTGGATCGCGACGCATGCCCACGATTAGCTCAAGACCCTTTGGAGCCATTTTTTCTACCATGGCGCCGGCAATGCTAGCTTGCGGAAAGTTAGAGCCAATCCGCTCAAGCAATTGGTTAAATGCCAATGACAAACTCTCAGCGTCAGTAAGGTTAAGCACGATGCCGCCCGCGTCAGTTTTATGCAGCAAGCTTTCCGAAACGATTTTTATTGCTACCGGAAAACCAACTTCTCTAGCAATGGCGACCGCCTGCTGAGCATTCGCGGCTAACCCGCCAGGCACATTCGTTATACCGTAGGCCTCCAGAATTTTCCGCGTTTCAAACTCACCTAAGCTCTGCCTACGAGCGTTTGCATCAAGAACAGCGCGAACCGCGATTTTATCAGCAATTTTTGCCTCCACAGCCTTGTAAGCAGGCTTGTGCAAATTGCAGTCATATTTCCGCATCGCGCGCAGCACTGGACCCACCTGATCGGGGTATTGATAAACCGGCACGCTTGCTCTGTTCAAAAAAGCCCTAGCCTCTCGCACGCTGCGCTCACCCATCAGACAGGTGAGCATAGTCTTATGTGTTTGCGCGGCTGCTTGAGCCCAAGCCTGGGCCACGCCCAAAGGATCCACCAATGCCTGAGGGACTAAGACCGGCGCGAGGACGTCCACGTTTTCATCCCGCATCATTTGCTCCAGGCTCCAGAGGTAATCAGCTGGCTCTGCGCCTCCGAGCATATCCACCGGGTTGGCAACCTGCGCGCTGGGGTTCAGTTTGGCGCGTAAACCTGCCTGTGTATCCTCTGTCAGCTCTGCCAACTCCGCGCCATTCGCGGATAAATTATCTGCCAGCAGCGCCGCGGCTCCGCCCGCGTTGGTCGCGATAGCCACGCGCTTGCCTTGCGGGAGTGTTTGGGTACCCAAAGCCCAGGCCACGTTGAACAACTCAGCCAGAGTCTCTACCTCAATCACGCCTGTTTGATCAAAAACCGCCTGGTAGGCAGCATAAGATCCGGCCAAAGAGCCAGTATGAGAGCTCACCGCGCGCGCGCCGGCGTTATTTCTGCCAGCCTTCAGCATCACGATGGGCTTAATCCGGGAAACCCTACGCGCCTCTTCGATGAATCGGGGACCATCCTGGACGCCTTCCAGATACACGGCTATGACGCGCACATCCGGGTCATCCCCAAAATAGGCAATCATATCCGCCTCGGAAACATCCATCTCGTTCCCCAAGCTGGCAAAATGGGAAAAACCGATCTCGGATTCAAGGACGAGGTCCACAACACCGCCGCAAACAGCGCCTGATTGCGAGATAAACGCGATAGGACCCCGGCGGGGCATGCCCTTGATGAAGGTGGTATTTAAACCACTGCTCATATCCATCGTGCCCACGCAGTTCGGACCTATCACCCGCATGCCGTTTTCTCGGGCAAACTCCAGTGTCTTTCGTTCGATTTCGGCGCCTTCGCCGCCAACTTCGCGAAAACCACCGGTGATGATGATAACTGCCTTAATCCCACGCTCAGCGCAATCACGCATGCTTTCCAGTATCATGCCAACCGGCAGCACAATCACAGCCAGGTCGACCGGATCGGGTACCTCTGAAAGCTGCGTATAAACCTTCACTCCAAGTATTTGATCCGCGTTAGGATTGACTGGATAGACTTCCCCTTTGTAGTTATATTGCAGCAAGTTTTCCAGGATCCCATAACTTAGTTTATTGGGTTTGCTGGATGCGCCCAAAATGGCGACGCCCTTGGGTTTAAAGAAAGGGGTGAGGGAGGGATTCATCAAAGGGTAGTCCTTTCCGAGATATGGTGAGCGTGTCTGAATTATACCAAGCCCTCTGTCAGGCGCGTTCGCTGGCTTTTTTCCCTGCGAAACGGAGTCTTCGTGCCTTATAATTAATGTCGTAATGGAATCATCTGAAGGCTCAAGTATTACACGCGTTGATTTCTACGTGGGGGTTTTCTGCTTATGTCTCTGACACCCGAGCAAGAAGCGCTAATTGATTTTCCGCTGGAGAATTGTGTTTTCGTGCATGGGTCTGCGGGTACAGGCAAGACTACTGCCGCGCTTCACCGCCTTATTAGGATTCTCACCGAACGGCCGGATGAAGTTATCCTCATCCTGCTTCCGCAGCGGGTGATGGGCAGCGGTCTTCGGCAAGGGCTTGAAAAGACACAAGCATACAATCCAGGACGCGTCATGTTGACCACAATGAACAGCATTGCGCGCCGCATGGTTGCTCTTTTTTGGCCGATTATTAGCGAAAATGCGGGCTTCCTCCACCCCTATGCCCCACCACACTTCCTGACGCTGGAAACCTCCCAGTTTTACATGGGGAAATTGGTCAATCCAATGCTCGCTGCCGGCGCGTTTAGCTCGGTATCCATTCCGCGGAACCGGCTCTACAGCCAAATTCTGGACAGCGTAAATAAATCCGCGCTGGTTGGCTTTCCCCTGACAGAGATTTACGAACGTCTTTCCAATGCCTGGACTGGCAGCCCCGCGCAACTAAATGTGTATCGTGACGTTCAAACTGCTGCCAACACCTTCAGAGATTTCTGCCTGGAAAACAATCTCCTGGACTATTCGCTGCAGGTGGAACTCTTCCGGCAATTCGTTTGGGCAGAGCCGCTTTGTCAGCGTTTTCTCAAGAGCAGCTATCAACATCTCGTTTACGATAACTGCGAGGAGGACCCACCTTATGTTCACGATATCATATCGGAGTGGCTGCCCGATTTTAAGAGCGCTTTGCTAATACTTGACGAGAACGCTGGATATCGGCGAATTCTTGGGGCAGACCCAGACTCAGCGCTGCGGTTAAAGTCAAATGTTTCCGCTACTATGCAATTTAGCCACCAGCACCTGGAACCCCAGATGCGAGCTTTCAAGCGGTCTATCCAACCCAAGCCAGAAAGCCAAGCGCTGGGAATCAATCATGCTGATGTGCGGCAAGCCCTGCGGTTGCCACCGAAGCCAGCCAGATTTTTCCCGGAAATGCTCGAACAAACTGCGGAAATTGTGCAGCAGCTGATTAATGAAGGCACTCAACCCGGAAAAATCGCGATTCTCGCGCCATATTTGCCCAGCGCTATGGGGTTTGCTGTCCAACAATCTCTCTCTGTTGTTGGAATTCAATCAACAGTGCTGCGACCTTCAATCCCTTTAATCGAAAACCCTGTCGTCCAGCAATTAACTACGCTGTCCCAATTAGCGCATCCAACCTGGCCCCTGTTTCCGGACCCAGCCAGAGTTACCAGCGCCTTATCCGCCAGCATCGCTGGTCTGGACTTGGTGCGGGCACAGCTGCTGTGCTCAGATTTGCTAATCAAGAACAGCGAGGACTTTGCTCTGCTTCCTTTTGCAGCAGCTACCGAACTGTTGAGACCTAGAATCCCACCCGAAACAGCGGCTTGCTATGACACCCTGCGCCTTTGGCTGGAAAAGACAATACCGGATGAGCCTTTAGACCTGTTCATCAGCCGCTTGTTCGGCGAAGTTCTGACGCGCCCCGGTTTTGGATATTTCCAGAACACCAGCGCCGCGCAGTCAACTGCCATTCTAATGGAATCGTTTCGCAAATTCCGACTTTCCTTAAATCCAACAGAGCTCGTCGATTCAGACCAAATAAATCAGGATTTCATCAGGACCATTCAGGATGGGGTTATCGCAGCACAGTATCTGCGGGATTGGGAGCTGGAAGATGAAAGCAAAGTTCTCATTACACCAGCTCTGACTTTCCTTAGTTCCGGCAAAACCGTGGATTACCAGGTTTGGCTGAGTGCTGGCAGCTCAGGTTGGTACGAACGACTTGAACAACCACTCACCCAGCCTTACGTGCTCAGTCGAAATTGGCCGGATGGAAAGAAATGGACAACCGAAGAGGAGAAACAAGTCAGTCTGGAAATCCTGGACAGCATTCTGAACGGAATGCTAAATCGCTGCCGAAGAGGCGTCATACTCGGACTGAGCGAGTTTGGGCAGAGCGGACAGGATGAAAAGGGTTTGCTGCTGATAAAAATTCAAAACTTACTCAGGGAGATCGCAAAAGGGGGATCGAATGCCTGAAGAACGTTTGCGCGCCTCCCAGGAGCGTATCCTGACCTATACCGGCGGCAAAATGGGTATTTCTGCGGTACCTGGCAGCGGAAAAACCTGGACGCTTTCGCGGCTTGCAGTAAAACTGATTACTGAACTGGAACTCCAGCCAGACCAGGAAATCCTGGTTGTTACTTTTTCTAACTCGGCTGTGGATGTTTTCTCAAATCGCATTGGCAACTTGCTGCGCGAGCGCGGCGTTCTCTCTGGCTTGGGCTACCGCGTGCGCACGCTTCATGGTCTTGCCAACGATATCATCCGCGAACGCCCTGAATTGGCTGGCCTGACGAATGAATTTCAAATTCTGGGGGAGCCGGACACAGACGGGATTCTAAACAGCTGCGTTGCTGCCTGGTACCGCAGTAACCATTCGCTTTTTGAAGACCGCCTTGTGGAAAACTTGAACCCTAAACAAAGAGAGAAAGTCACGCAGCAGGAACTACCCGACCTCATCAAGGAATCGTGCTCGGCGTTCATCAAGACCGCCAAAGATTATCTGCTTACGCCGGAGCTTTTGGAAAAGAAGCTTAACAACTCCTATCTCAAATCAGATTCCCTGATGCGAATGGGTTTGGAGATTTATCGCGATTACCAAAACGCGCTGCAGTACAGGGCGGCTGTGGACTTTGCCGACTTAATCCGACTTGCATTTCAATGCCTTAACGAGGACCCGAGCCTCACGGATTTACTGCATTACCGTTGGCCATACATCCTTGAAGACGAAGCACAGGATTCCAGCTTGCTGCAAGAGAAGATTTTACGCGCACTGGTCGGCGTGGATGGCAACTGGGTACGCGTTGGTGATCCGAATCAAGCAATTTACCAGAGCTTCACAACCGCGAACCCAAATTTGTTAAAGTCCTTTCTGAAAGAAGCAGGAGTTCGCAGCGAACCTCTGCCGGAATCCGGTCGATCCAGCCCGGAAATTATTGACTTAGCCAACTACCTGAGCGAGTGGACTCGAACGCAGCATCCCGTGGAGGAAGTCCGCGAAGCGCTAACCTTGCCTCTGATTGAAGCCACGCAAGTTGGCGACCCACAGCCAAATCCCAGCGCATTGGAACCAGCTGTAATGTTAGATAATCGCCAGGTTTCCCCCGATTTTGAACTTCAAATGCTTGCAGAATCGGTATCAGATTGGCTGAAACGCTACCCGGATACCACGGTAGTCGTGCTTGCGCTCATCAACAAACGCGTGAACGAAATCGTCGCGGAATTCCGACGACGGAAGATAGACGTTACGGACGCTCTCACTGCGATGCCAGAAAATACACGAGCTTCCGTCGGGCTCGTAAACCGTTTGCTTTCCTGCCTGCTCCAACCGGATAACCCCAAAGCGTTGGCGAATGCCTTTGAAGCCTCAAGACGTAATCTTCGCGAGGATAAAGAGAGTTGGGACCTCATCAAGGCGTGCGCATCCGTCATCAGGAAGTGTGAGCATGTTGAAGATTATCTTTACCCGCTTGAAGGTCAAGATTGGGTGCGCCAGCTGGAAGAAAGCGGGCGTCGATGTCATCGTTGCATCCGGACATGAAGGAGGATTTCACACATCTTGGGAACCGGTGCACTCGATGATTCTGTTACCCGCAGTAGTGGAAGCGGTTTCTGATGAAAAGACACTGGTATGCGGAGCCGGCGGTTTCTG
>JAAZPN010000045.1 GCA_012797215.1 Chloroflexota bacterium
CGCTATTTCCAGGACGAACAGGCTCTGACCTTCTCGGTGGATGCCAGCGGCGCGCCAGGCACGCACTGGCCTGAACCCAGGCCGGGCGGCGTCCGACCGGTCTTGGACTGGCAGATTGCGCGGGAGGAGTGAGCATGGGCATCCGACAGCGCGTGAAAAACCTTTTGGATGACCTGCCCCTTGGCGCGGATATCTACTGGCAGCTGCGCGGCAAGCGCAAACCCTGGTCAGCGCATTATGAGCTGGAAGGCTTAAAAGCCGTCCTGCCCCAGGCGCTGGTGGATCTTAAAGCAGGCAGCTCCAGCCGGACCGAACCCAAAAAGGTCTGCCTGTTCGCATCCCTGCACTACTGGATTGAAGAAAGCGCGCTCATCGGCCTGGCGCTGGCTGGGCAGGGGCACAGCGTGAACCTGGCTTACCTGCCGTACGCGGAATGGGATAAGGACATCTCGCCCTTTGACCTGCGCCGGCAGGACCTTTACACCCGCGAGGTTTTCGCGGACGCGAAGGACTTTCTGCGTCTTACCTCGCTTTCGGATAAAGAATACCCCGCCGAGAGCCTGCCTGCGGATGTGCTGCAGGCGGTCGAGCAGGTCTCGGACTACGATACACAGTACACCCTGCAGGTGGAAGAGACGGACAAGAACTCCGCGCTTTACCGCTTGCGCTACGCGCGCAATCTGCAGGCAGCTGGCGCGCTGTACGCCTGGCTGAAGTCTGAGCAACCAGATGTGCTGATTGTCCCCAACGGCACCATCCTCGAGATGGGCGTGGCGTACCGCGTCGCGCGGCTGCTGGGTCTGCGCGTGGTGACCTTTGAGTTTGCCGACCAGCGCGAACGCATCTGGCTGGCGCAGGACGACGAAATCATGTCCCACGACACCAGCGCGCTCTGGCAGGCGCTCGGGGGCCAAAGCCTGCCCGAAGCCGCGCGTCAGGCGATGTTGAATCTTTATGCCGCTCGCAGGAACGCCAGGCTGTGGGGCAATTTTGCCCGCCAATGGCAGCAAACCCCGCTGCAGGGCGCTTCGCAGGTGCGGGAAAGCCTAAACCTTGATAATCGTCCGGTTGCCCTGCTGGCGACTAACGTCCTGGGCGACAGCCTCACGCTTGGACGCCAGCGTATTTCCGCGACCATGGCGGATTGGATTGTGGGCACGATAGCCTTCTTCACGCGCCACCCCGCGGCGCAGCTGGTGGTGCGCGTGCACCCGGGCGAATTGCTGACGCACGGCACCTCTATGGTGGATGTGATTAACGCGAACTTCCCACAGCTGCCGGAAAACATCCATATTATCCTCCCGGGCGACAAAACCAACACCTACGACTTGGTCGAAATCGCTGATTTCGGGCTGGTCTATACCACCACCGTTGGGATGGAAATGGCAATGGCGGGGCTGCCCGTGATTGTTTCGGGGAAAACGCATTACGCTGGCAAAGGCTTTACGTTGGACCCGGACTCCTGGCAAGCGTTTGAGGACCTGCTTACACGCGTGTTGAGCGGCCCGGCGGCCTTTCGCCTGAACCCGCAGCAGGTGGAGCAAGCCTGGCTGTACGCCTACCTGTTCTTTTTTGAATTCTCGCTGCCTTTCCCCTGGCATTTGCTCTGGTTGGCAGACGATTTTACGACCCGACCGATGAGTTTCGTTCTTTCCCAAGAAGGGCAGGCACGCTACGCGCCGACCTTCGGCTACCTGGTGGGCGAGCCTTTGGATTGGGCAGCCC
>JAAZPN010000046.1 GCA_012797215.1 Chloroflexota bacterium
AACCAAATCGTCCAGATTCCAATTGAAAAAATCAGCCCCAATCCAAGGCAGCCGCGCAAGGTCTTCTCCCCGGAGAGCCTTCAAGACCTGGCGAATTCAATCGTAGAACACGGTATTCTGCAGCCCCTCATCCTGGTTCAAAATGAAGGGGAGGACCTTTACACGCTTATTGCTGGAGAGCGCCGCTGGCGGGCCGCCGCCTTGGCTGGGCTTAAGCAAGTCCCGGCGATTGTGCGCAGCGCGACACACCAGGAGCAGCTGGAGTTCGCGATTGTGGAAAACGTTCAGCGTGAGGATTTGAACCCACTCGAACGAGCGCGGGCTTATCAAAGCTTGCTGGATGAATTTTCGCTTACGCACGATGAAATCGCTCAAAAGGTCGGAAAGAGCCGCGCGGCGGTAACCAACACGCTGCGCTTGCTTAACCTCCCGGCCAGCGTGCAGCAAGCTCTGCAGGACGATTTATTGACTGAAGGTCACGCCCGCGCCCTGCTTTCGCTCAATTCCGCGCGGTCTATCGAAGCTGCCCTCGAAACAGTATTAAATCTCGGCCTGAACGTGCGCCAGACTGAGCTTTTTGTCAATAAGCTGCTGGGGAAAGCCCCCAGAAAACAAACGGACCAGGCAAAAAGCGCGGAAATCCAAGCTCTGGAAAACAAATTGCGCCGTTTTTTTAACACCAAAGTGAACCTCCAATCCGGAAAGAAGGGTGGGAGTATCACCATATTCTTCTATTCCGATGAAGAACTGACCAATATCACGGACAGCTTGGGATTGAATGACTGAACGGGTACTGCTCACCAATGGTCATTTTTACCAGGGGGAGCCCCAGTTTGGCAGTCTGCAGTCCCTGGTTGTTGAAGATGGAATCATCCGCGCGCTTGCCTTCGCAAACGCGATAACTTCTACAATTCGCCGTACAAGCCGAGTCATAGACCTCCAAGGCCAGTGGGTTTTGCCTGGTCTGACCGATTCTCATCTCCACCTTGCCTTTTTGGCAGACCAACTTTCGGCCGTTGATTGCGAAACCGACACCCTTGAAGAATGCCTGGTTCGGGTGAATGCCAAAAGCGCTTCAATCGCTCACAAGGATTGGATAATTGGTTATGGCTGGAACCAAAACGCCTGGACCCCCGCGCGGTACGGCACGGCTGAAGAACTGGAAAGAGTCAGCGCCGGGCATCCAGCGGTTCTCTACGCCAAATCGCTGCACGCCTCCTGGGCAAATGAGACTGCCTTGCGCGCGGCTGGCATCGACGCAAGCAGCGCGGACCCCGAAGGGGGAAGAATTCTAAAGGATAGTACTGGAAAACCAAACGGCATTCTATTGGAAAATGCCATGCGCCTGGTTGACGCGATTGTGCCTTCCCTGGCAGGAAAACGCCTGGAAAAGATGCTAAAGGATGCCCAATCACTGTTGTTGTCCTACGGCGTAACCAGCGTGCACGACTTTGACCGGGAAGCCTGCTACGCGGCGCTGCAAAACCTGGACGCTGCGGGCGAACTAATTCTGAGGGTGAGGAAAAACCTTCCCGGAGAACGCATCGCTGCGTTCCTCTCGGAAGGCTTGCGCAGCGGCAGCGGTACGGAGCATCTCTTTTTGGGTTCCTTTAAGTATTTCGCGGATGGGGCATTGGGACCCCAGACCGCCGCGATGCTCGCCCCATACGAAAACTCTGATGCCCTGGGCATCCTGTTGATGGACGCGGATGCGGTCTTCGCTGAAGGTGTGCGCGCCGCGGCCTTAGGCTGGCCTTTGGCAGTCCACGCGATTGGAGACCTGGCTGTAAGGTCGGTACTGGATGGGTTTGAGCGCTTGCGAGCCTGGGAGCACGAGAACGGCAGTCCGCGCTTGCCCCACCGCATTGAACACGTTCAGATAATCGCGCCGGAGGACCAACCCCGTCTGAAAAAACTTGGAATTATCGCCTCGATGCAGCCGCTGCATGCCACCTCGGACATGGTCACAGCCGATCACCACTGGGGCAGTCGTTCCGCGCATGCCTATGCCTTAAATTCCTTGCGGCGCCAGGGCGCCCTGCTCATTTTTGGTTCTGACGCGCCGGTGGAATCTCCTAACCCTTTCCGCGGCTTACACGCGGCGGTCACACGCCGGCGTTTAAGCGGCGAACCCGATGAAAATGGGTGGTATCCAGAGCAGCGCCTCTCCCTCGCGCAGGCATTGGAGGGATATACGATTAATCCGGCAATATCTTGTGGTCTGGGGAGCAGTCTGGGACGCATTGCTGTCGATTATCGAGCGGACCTGATCGTCTTGCCGGAGAATCCATTTGAAATGGAAGCCCAGAGCCTATGGCGCTTGCTTCCGGATATGAGCTTGGTAGACGGCCGCGTCGTCTTTCAGCGTTAACCGACAGAAAAACCATCGCTTCTCGGTCCGGAATGACAGCTGAGAGCGGCTGAAGACATAAGAAAAAATGAGCACCCAAATTATTCCAGCAAGCGCATACCCGCAGGAGACGCTGAGGTCATTCCTGAACTCCGCGCCGCTGTCTTTTTCCAATTTGGATTGGCTCTCCGCGCAGGAACGTCTGGAAGGGCAGTTCTGTTACGCGCTGAGCGATGAAAGTCAAATAATCGCGCTCATGTCCTGCGAGCCTGAAAACAAATATGCCGCCTGGCTCCGTTTTTTCGTCAGCGAGTCAGATGGCAACCATGCTCAATATTTTCGGAGTTTGCTCGACCAAGCCCTTTCTGAGCTGCAGAAGGCAGGCATAACTGCGCTCTACACGCTCAGCTTCAAGTCCTGGCAAGAGCAGCTTTTCACCAACTCCGCCTTTCTGCCGTTCACCAGGATTATCACGTTAATACTACCGACCACAAACAATATCAGGATTGAACCCCTTAGTGGTGTTGAGATGCGCTTGATGACCGCCGAGGACCTTCCGGAGCTTGAAACAGTGGACCACGCCGCGTTTAGCTCGCCCTGGCAATTGAACGCCCGCGCGTTGCAGGCCGCTTTTGCCGCTTGCTCGTATAACACCGTCGCGCTGATGGACCATAGAATTGTCGCCTATCAAATGACTGCCGCCAACTTCTATACCTCCCATCTTGCCAGGCTGGCAGTTCACCCCAGCGCTCAAAAGAAGGGTTTAGGTTTTAGACTGACGCTGGATGCGATTCAAGAAACAGCTGCGCGAGGCGGCACGGAAATGACCGTAAACACCCAGACTAATAACGCGGAATCTTTAAGACTATATTATCAGCTCGGGTTTTCACAACATGGCAAGTTGATTCCGGTCTTTCAAAGGGCTGTCCAGGATTTTCAATAAAGCCGCTTTACAATTCATCCTGGCTGTGGCAAAATGCAGTCTATTCTTTTCTCAGGAGCATAAAGATGGCCGGAACACAAACCCAACGGGAAAAATTGCGCCAGCAGCGCAAGCAAGCTTCCAGCAAGAAGACAATCACAGTTGTAGCAGTCATTAGCGTGGTTGCTCTCGTGATTTTTTTGCTCGTAATGCTGCCAAAATGGACATTGGATAAGGACCAACTCTACCTGCAGGAAGGTTTCTCGGTTGGTGACCCAAACGCGCCGGTCAAGGTCGAAGAATTCTCGGATTTCCGCTGCAGCCATTGTCAGAACTTTGCCCTGAATTACGAAAAAGATTTCATCAAGAAATACGTGGAAACAGGTCAAGTGTATTTCACATTCAACAACTACGCTTTCCTGGCCGATGATTCCAGAGACGCGGCCGAAGCGACTTACTGCGCAGCTGAGCAGAACGCGTTTTGGCAGTACAAGAACCTTCTCTTCACCTATTCAACCTATACCGGAGCGTTCGCGCAATCTAATCTGCTGGACTATGCCAAACAGCTGGATTTGGATACAGATAAGTTCTCCGCTTGTCTGCAATCAGACCAGAACCTTGCCAAGCTGGACGAGATTATGAGTTATGCCAACTCTCTGGGGATTAACTCCACTCCGCAGTTCTCTGTCAACGGCACGATTGTCTATATGAACACCCTGGACGAGACTGTAGATAAGGCCTTATCGAGATAAACACAGCTTGGCAACAAAAAAAGCCTGGGCGTGTGTACGTCCAGGCTTTTTTGATCCATCAGCGCGCCGCAACGAGCGCGAAGTAGCAGTTTAGTAACTAACTCCCAGGGCGTTCAATCCCAAGACAATCAGAACAGCAAAAACCAGCGCTGGGAGGAAGCTGCCGGTGCGGATCTTTTTGATTTCCAGCAAATTGCTGATGGCTATACCTGCCAGAATCACGCCGCCTATCGCCGTCATCTCCGCTACCACCGAGGCATCAAAACCCTGCCCCAAAGCCCGGGCCGAAAGGCTGATAGCGCCTTGATATACCAGCACAGGTAACGCTGAGAACAGCACGCCCACCCCTAGTGATGACGCGAACGCTACTGAAGCAAGGCCGTCCAGCAGCGATTTAATCGCCAGCATCTGGAAATTACCGCTCAAGCCATCTTGAATGGAGCCCAATATGGCCATGGGACCGATGCAAAAGAGC
Source organism: Chloroflexota bacterium (assembly GCA_012797215.1). The sequence continues at coordinate 4,500 of JAAZPN010000046.1, forward strand.
AAAGAGCTGGTTACAAAACCACTAATAAAGCGTTGTGCTTCAATGGAGTGAGCTTCCTCAGCGCGGTTGAATTTAGCCTGCAAAAAGGAACCCAGGCTTTCCAGCCGCTCTTCCAGCTTAAGCCATTCTCCCACCATTGTCCCTAGGATTAATGCGCCCAAAGGGATTAGCATGTTGTTAGTTTCAGTGAAGATGTAGATGCCGTAAGCCAGGGTAAACAAGCCCAGACCTGAGACCATCGTCTGCCGGAATTTCACCGGGATTTTATTCCCAGCCACAAGCCCGACCAGTCCGCCTAAGAGAATTGCCCCGACATTAATGAAGGTCCCAAGCACGCTCGCCGCCTTTTCAGTTTATGAAAGTTTTTGCCCGGCAGCTTCCGCGGCGAGCAGCAGAAAACACAGATAGGAAAGGCGGTTCAGATAGTTCAGCGCGTCTTCCGGCACTTCGGCCCCGAGTTCAGACTGATCCAGGCCAACAATTTCGCGTTCTGCCCTGCGCACTACCGCCCGCGCAAGATCCAGAGCGCCTTCGGCAGGGGACTTTCCTGGATGGAGAAAAGCTTTGGGCTTTTCTATCTTTTTTTCAAGTGCTGCCAGGGTGGTTTCCAGGTCATTCAACGCGAAAGCAAGCTTTGGTTGAAAATCAGATTGGCTCCAACCTGCCAGCCCAGCCATGATGAGCGAAAGATCTTCCTGGCAGGCAGTGAGCATAAGAATAGCTGCCTCGTCGACTACAAACGCCTTTGCCAGGCTGAGGCTGGCGCTGGCCTCATCAATCGCGCCGATCGCACGCAAACGCGGGTCAAGTTTGGAAACATTTTCTTCACCAAGCAAGCTTGTGTAGCCTGGTTTTCTCGTAAGCTTTCCGCGTGGAGGCACTCGCTAGTCTCCTTCTGGGGCATTTCCCGCCAGGATAAACCAGGAGTTAATGGCATTCAGTCTGTCGCTTGGTTCGTAGATGGGTCCAATGGTGACATCCAGGATTGAGTTCCGAATGGCGTAGTTGTAGACCGGATAGAAAAGCGGAAGGGATGGCAGTTGTTCGTGAAATAGTATCTGGAAATTGCGGTAAAGCTTCGCGCGCAGTGTGTAATCATTTGTCACGCGTGCTTGTTCCAGATACTCACTCGCGGAACGGTTGTTCCACTGCGAGTAGTTTTGTCCTTCTTGCGCTTGAGATTGCGCCCAAAACGGATAAGGGTCGGGGTCTGGCGTACCAGACAAATCAATCTCAACTAACGCGGCATCGTAGTCCCGCGCGTCAAGTTTCGCGACGACTTCCGCGTAAGGCAAGGAAAGCACATCAACTGCGACGCCTACTGATTCCCAGCCTTGTTTGATGTATTCCGCGATTTTTGTATGCAGATCATCATCCGGGCTGAGCAAAATGAGGCGGACTTCAACACCTTCCGCAGTCACGAGGGTACCGGTTTCACCACGCGTGATGCCCAGCGCGGCAATTCGCTGCGCGGCCGCATCCGGATCGAAGGGATAACTGCCTTGGTCCGCGTAATAGGCCCAGCTGCCGGTCAGGATTGGTCCATGCGCCAGGATGCCCTGTCCCAGCATCACCTGGTCCAAAATCGCCTGGCGGTTGATCGCCAGCATTAGGGACTGACGGAATTCAGGGTCCTGCAGAAAATCCTTGGCGGAATTATTGAGGTTCAGGAAAACCATGCTCAGGCGCGGTTCGCGCGTGGAAAAGAGGTTCAAATTTGGTTCAGCTAAAACCTCAGGCAGGATGTCATTAGTGACGCCCGCCAAACCATCCACCTCACCGCCCTCATAGGCAGTCCAAGCCGCGCGCGGGGTGGGGTAATACTGAAAGACCACCTCATCGATATAGGGTCGACCGAGGTAATAATCCTCATTGGGTAAGAGGTCCACGCCGCTGATGACGCCGTCCTTAACCAAAAATCGATTGAAACGATAAGGGCCGGTGCCAATTGGGGACGTGTTAAAAGGATGATCCACCAGTTCAGCCAGCGTCAGGTTCCCGAGCAAATGAGAAGGGAGCAGCGGAACGCCAAGATAATCCAACAGGGGCGCAAAGGCCTCGGGGAGAGCAAATTCTACGATGGTATCGGAAAGCGCAGTAACCTGAATTTCCGACCAAAACGTACGCAAATCAGAGGGGATTAATTCGTTTTCCTCGCGCAGCAAGCCAATCGTGTACACAACATCCTGCGCGGTCACGGGATTTCCGTCGTGCCAATATGCATCTGCTCGCAGACTGAAGGTGAAGCGCGTACCATCACTGGAATAACTCCAGGTTTCTGCCAAATCCGGCTGTGGCATCCCACTGGAGTCAAACTTTACCAAACCATTAAAAAGAAGGCGGTCAACGTCTTTATCAGCCTGGTTATACCGGTCCAAAATCGGATTCAGGCGCAAAAAGTTGCCAATCAGGGCTTCTGTGTATATGCCACCAGTGACCGGGCTAGGCGTGCTCGTGATTTCAGGGGAGTTAGCGCTCTGCTGAAAAACTAACAGCAAACCCACCACCAAACCGGTCAATAAGATAATCAGCAGCTGCCAGCGAAATTTTCTCATATTTAAAAAAAGACAACCCCCAAGACTGGCGAGTCGTCCTTTACCTCCGTGTGGATTTGTTGAAACGCCTTCAAACTGATACTAATCAGGTTATCCGGTAATGAGCACACTGACCAAGGCCAAAATGACAAACAGAACTGCCAAACCAATCGTGACGAAGAAAAGCACTCTTTCAACGCCGCGGCGCTTGGTATAGACGCCGCCAGAATCTCCGCCAGCAAGACTGCCGAGGCCGATACCTTTGCTCTGCAAGAGGATACTGCCCACCAGGGCGACAGATGTAATCATAATCGCGATATTCAGAAAACTATTCAATTTAACCTCCGACAATTAACAAAAAGATTATACCTGAACCAATAAAAACGTCAACTCGCTATTATAACAGGGTGAAGACTTATTAGGCAAACTATGCTCGCTGCCGCGCTCATACCTGTGAGAGGATATAATCAGAGTACCGCGCCTGACAGACGGTTGAGGAAATCATGGAAGAAATTGTCATCGCCTTGCATATGCATACGGTCTATTCTGACGGAACCGGCAAACACGCTGATTTGGCAGCAGCCGGCCTGAAAGCGGGTCTGGATGCCATCCTGATTAGCGACCACAACGTCTGGGTGCAGGGATTGGAAGGTTACCTGCAGAAAGGTAAGAAACGGCTGCTCACCCTGGTGGGGGAAGAAATCCACGACCAAACGCTGATGAAAGGCAAAAACCACCTGCTGATTTTTGGGAACACGCGCGAACTTGCCCGTTTCGCGCCGGATCCGCAGCAGCTGATTAACCAGGCCAGCGCCAGTGGCGGCCTGACCTTTATTGCCCATCCGATCGAAGACGCTCTACCCGCGTTTGGAGAAGCGGCGTTTAATTGGGAAGATTGGCAGGTAAGTGGCTTTACCGGCATAGAGTTGTGGAACCAGATGAGCGAGTTTAAAACCCGCGCTACGAGCTTGCCAAAAACCGTTTTGCATGCATTTTTCCCGCAGCTCATGACATTCAGCCCATTAGAAGCCACGCTAAAACTCTGGGACGCGTTGATAGCCAAGAATAACAAGCCAGTTGTTGCGGTGGGCGGGGTCGACGCGCACGAAATGCGCATCAAGAAAGGGCCATTCCGCGTCGTGCTTTACCCATACGAGGTCCAATTCCGCGCGATTACCAATCACTTGCTGCTCCCCAGCCCGCTTACTGGCAACCTGACGCAGGATAAGGCGCTCATTTACGAAGCCCTTAGGGCAGGGCATTCCTTCATTGCCTACGACCTTCCGCGGTCAACGCGTGGGTTCCGTTTTACAGTCAACGGAAAGGATGGCACTTTCTGGATGGGCGATACTGTTTCTGCCGAAGCTGGACTCACTTTCCAGGTGCGTCTGCCGGTGCGCACGCACGTCCGGCTGCTGCGCAATGGTTTGGTGGTAAAAGAGCACATGGACCGCGAAGTGCTCACCTACCTGACAAAAGAACCCGGTGTTTATCGCGCCGAAGTGTACCTGGATTATCTGGGCAAACACCGAGCCTGGATTTTCAGCAATCCAATCTACGCGTTCTAATAACAGGTTTACCCCATTATTCTGAGCTTCCTTAAAAGCGCAAGACAAAGTGCATCGGGTCTTTGGATTCTAAGAATATACTTGCGCCAGAAGAGCAGCTGCTGTTCATTGGTATAATCCTTGGAGAAGGGAACGCATATGCTTTTGGAAGCTTTTGAGAACAAACTGCGCGCGCTGTTTGAGGGCACTCTGGACCGCTTGCTCTACCCAGGTGTATCTATGTCATTAAGCAGCCGTTTGGTCGCGTTGATTTCCGAGAAAATTGCTTCCCAACCTTCAGACTCCCGGCGCGCGCCCGACCTGATTGACATCCTGATTTGTCCGGATAAGTGGGACGCCTGGCAGAATGCCCGCGCCGCTTTGGACGATGCCGCCCGGGAACTCGAAGCTTACTGGGTGGAGCAGGGATACTCCTTTCTGTACCGCCCGCGCATCCGTGTGATTGCCGACCCTGAACTAAACGCTGAAGCTGTCGATATTCGCATCGATTACGCTCAAGACGATAATTGGCAGGGCAAAACTGCTCTACAAACTATACCGCGCCAGGTTACAGAAGAACCAGTTCCCGCGAACGCCTACCTGATCATAAACGGAAAAGCGCAGGCAGCTCTCGAAAAAGCTGTCATCAACATTGGCAGACGCTCCACCAGCGATATCATTCTGAACGACCCAATGATTTCGCGCGATCATGTGCAGCTGCGCGCCGAACAAGGCAAGTTTCTCTTGTTTGACCTCAGCTCCACCGGCGGAACGTTTGTAAACAACCGCAAGGTCCATACGGCTGTATTAAAACCCGGAGATGTGATTCGATTGGGGAAGACGCTTCTGGTTTACAATCAGGAGCTAACTGCTCCGGCTGAAACAAAAACTACCCTGCTGCCAACGCACCCTGAATCATGAACGCTGGATTACTACTGATACTACGCATTCTTTTCCTGGTTGCCCTCTACGCCTTTTTAGGGCTCAGCCTGTGGGTAATCTGGAAATCCATCAGTGGTCGAACAACTCAAACCGCTCAGGAACCAATCCCGCCCTTAGGGCTCTCCTCCACCATTATGGAATCCAACAGCGCGCAGATATTCATTACACCAAAAGTGACGATTGGAAGAAGCCCTGAATGTGACTTTGTGCTGCCGCACGAGATGATTTCAGCCCGACACGGCAGCTTCAGTTTTCATCACCAGCAATGGCGGTACGAAGACCTGAATTCCACCAATGGTTCCTATCTGGAAGACCTGCGCGTTGAGGAACCCATCGTCGTGAAGGATGGAGACGTTCTCTTTTGCGGCGAAGTAGACATCAATATTTCGATAAAGCCCATATCCTGAAAAAGTGAGGTCCAGATGACAGAAAGCAGCATCGCGTTCGGCATTATCGGCGGCTCGGGGTTATACGCCTTTGACGCCCTTGAAAACAGAAAAACCGTCATTATTGACACGCCTTTTGGTCTGCCCTCATCGCCGATTGTTTTAGGGGAAGTGCGCGGAAGACGTCTGGCGTTTTTGGCACGCCACGGTGTTGGACACACCCTCTCACCATCAGAAGTTAATTACCGCGCGAATATTTATGCTTTTAAACAACTTGGCGTGCAGAAACTCGTCAGCGTCAGCGCTTGTGGTTCCCTCCGGGAAGACTACGCGCCTGGCGATGTCATCATTCCGGATCAGATTTTCGATTTTACTCACAAGCGCGAACGCAGCTTTTTTGGGGATGGATTGGTGGTACATGTTGGCTCAGCGGAACCTTTTTGTCCGAAGCTCAGCGCCGCGCTTGCCAAGGCGTTGAAAGCTGAGGGCGGTACAGTGCACGAGGGCGGCGCATATATCACGATTGAAGGTCCCCGTTTTTCCACTAAGGCGGAATCGAATACATTCCGTTCCTGGGGAATGTCCCTGGTTGGAATGACAGCCTCGCCCGAGGTGTTTTTGGCGCGAGAAGCGGAAATCTGTTACGCGACCATGGCGCATGTGACAGATTATGACGTCTGGCACGTGAGCGAAGAACCGGTCAGCGTGGAAATGGTGGTGCGAACACTTGCAAAAAATACCAGTCTTGCACAGCGCGCGCTGATACGCCTGGGGGATATACTTGAAGAACCTGAGCAAGACCCGGCTTCTTGCGATTGTAAAAACGCGTTGAAAGACGCAATCATCACAAACCCCGCCAAAGTTCGGCCTGAAACGCGGGATAAGCTGCAGCTCTTGATTTCCAAGTATGTAAAGTGACCTTGACAGACTCCGGAACAACCAGGAAGACCTCTTTAGTGCCGGCGCCCCTGCTGCTGGTGGGTCTTTTTGTTACTTTTTACGCTCTTGCGTTAGCTCTCGCCCCATCCGTGCGCGTGCACGCTGCCAATTTTCAGCCGCAATGGCGTTATTTGCTCCCATTGGCGGGTTGGACGGCAGGAATGACTGCGCTGCAATTTGGAGCCAAAAAGCTTTTGCCAAGGCATGACCCAACGCTCATCCCGCTGGTCGGCGCGTTGAGCGGCTGGGGCATACTATCCATTTGGAGGCTTTCTCCTGCCCTGGGCGCCAAGCAGCTGCTTTGGTTTCTGGGCGGCGTACTATTAATGATTGCTGGGATGGGCATCAAAAACCTGGTAGCCATCCTTAAGCAGTACAAGTATGTTTGGTTAGCGCTCGGGCTCTTCTTGGTCGGGCTTACCTTTTTTATCGGCGTGAACCCCGGCGGTTCGGGCCCCAGGTTGTGGCTGAACATGTTTGGGGTCTACTTTCAGCCCTCGGAACCCCTCAAATTGCTGGTGCTGGTTTACTTAGCGGCGTTTTTTGCCGACCAAATTCGCCCGAATATCTCGACCCTGGCATCAATCCTCCCGACTATCCTGATGGTCGCGTTAGTTGGCGTGCTCCTCGTCAACCAGCGGGATTTTGGCACTGCCAGTTTATTCGCGGTTATGTTCGTGTTCATGCTGGCGCTCACTACCAAAAGAAAGCGCTTTCTATGGCTGTTTCCACTCTTGGTCGTGGCAGCGGGCACAGCGGGTTACTTCTTGTTTGATATTGTCCGTGCTCGGGTGGATATCTGGCTCAACCCCTGGCTTCAGCCAGCTGGCGCTTCTTATCAGCTTGTTCAAGCGCAAATCGCAATTGCTGCTGGCGGCTTAATTGGCACAGGTCCGGGGCTAGGCAGTCCGCAGTTTATCCCGGTAGCAATCTCCGATTTTATTTTTTCCGCGATCGCGGAGGAGACAGGCTTGCTTGGGACGTCAGCGCTCATCCTGCTCATTCTTTTGTTGGTGATGCGCGGAGTTGTAATCTCCAGGCATACCAAAAGTACCTTTGGAAGGTATCTCGCCTTCGGGATCGCCGCGTTCTTTGCGCTTCAGTCCTTTCTTATCATTGGCGGCAACATGGGTCTTGTACCCCTGACCGGGATCACCCTCCCCTTCATTTCTTATGGAGGCTCTAACCTTCTCACCAGCATGCTCTGCGTCTTGCTTCTGCTCAGGCTCAGCGCTGAGCCAGGCAAACGACGAAGCGCGGAAAGCTCTCAAACTACTTATCAGTTCCTCTCCGCAGTGCTGGTCTTGCTTTTTGTGCTGTTGCTTGGAAA
>JAAZPN010000047.1 GCA_012797215.1 Chloroflexota bacterium
ACCATAAACAGGTCCGCCAGGAATTGTTCAATCTGGCTGTCGGAGCTGGATTTAATCACATAGATTGGAACGCCTTTTTCCTCCGCTTGTACCACTGGCTGCAGACGCTCGCGGTAATATCGGCGCTGCGTCACAAAGGTATCCGCTTCTTCCAGGCTTCTTACTAGCTGGGCGGGCACTCCCATGCTGCGGATACGCTGCAGCAGGCGGTTGCGCGCGAGGCCAAAAGCATAAATGCTTTTCATTTCCGGAGCTTTGGTGCTGGGCGCGCTTTCGTACACCGCCGCGGCTGGAATCTGTGGGGCGGAAGTAACCCGCGTCCGGTCCTGGTTCATCCCGCGCTGGAACGGCGCTTTTTCCATGCCACCGCGCTTCAGGGACTGCGCGACCGTGGGCACAACAGGCTGGGGAGCGCTTTGAATGTGAATGCCGCCGTTTTCATCCCAATAGCGTTCTTCGGGTGGCGCCAAATAGCCGCGCAGCTGCGCGTCCACAGAAGCGGAGACGTCACGGTGGACTGCCAGGCGCTGACGGCTCTGGATTTCTACCAGCACAGTGAAGGTTGGGGGAGCGCGGCGTTCCAGCACTGTTTTTTGCGTGCCGCGCCGACGCGCCTCCTCATCGGAAAGCGTGACTGACTCAATCCCGCCGACCAGGTCGGACAACGTTGGGTTCAGCAGCAGATTTTCCAGGGAATTGCCGTGCGCGGTGCCAATTAATTGCACGCCGCGTTCGGCGATGGTGCGCGCGGCTTGCGCCTCGAGTTCACGGCCAATTTCGTCAATAACAATGACTTCGGGGTTGTGGTTTTCAACGGCCTCAATCATGACCTCATGCTGCAGCGAAGGTTTGGGCACCTGCATGCGCCGGGCAGCTCCAACCGCTGGGTGCGGCACGTCGCCGTCCCCGCCAATTTCGTTGGAGGTATCCACTATCACCACGCGTCGGGTTTCCGCCAGGATTCGGGCGGCCTCGCGCAGCATGGTGGTTTTTCCCACGCCAGGTTTGCCCAAAATCAGGATGCTTTGCCCGGAATTGACCAGGTCAGAGATGATATCAATCGTGCCGTAAACCGCCCGACCAACGCGACAAGTGAGGCCAACTATTCTGCCCCGGCGGTTGCGGATAGCGGAAATGCGGTGCAGGGTGCGTTCCATGCCGGCGCGGTTATCCGCGTCAAAATCGCCAATGCGGTCTGTCACGTAATCCAAATCAAATTGGGTGACATTCTGCTCGGAGAGGGGCACTTCAGCATCCACAAAACGCGCGGTTGGAATCCTGCCAAGATCCAGAATAACTTCCAATAGATTGTCAAAGTTATCTCTGGATTGCACAGCGCGGGCTATCTCCGGAGGCAGCACAGACAGCATGGCATCCAGATCATCTGTTATTTTCTTTTGAGTCGTCGTCATTTCTTACCCAAGTGGTATTGACTGGCACGTGAAAGCAAACTGGCTTTCCCGTGCCACTTTTGATTTTAATCGATTTTAGCGCTGTCAATTCATCAGCCGAGGCTTTTGTATATGAATATCGTAAGACCTGCTTCCCCCTGCTCGTACGACCGGATAAGGAGTAAGGTATTTATCATTAAGCCCCTTTTTGACGCGACTGTATCACCGGCACGCTGCCTTCGCTCTTTTCCCCTTCATACACTTGCTGCCGCCCCAAGACCGAGACCTTGTCTTTCAGCGCGAGATGGCGCACCATGCGCGCTAATTCTTGTTCCAACAAGAATGGCATACTCTCAAGCGCTTCGGAAAGCAGGGCCTGGAAGGAACGCGCGCAGACAAAAACCGGCCTTCCCATTCGGTTGGGAACAGCCTGCACCAACTGACGCAGGAGAAATGGAAAATCCGCGCTTGGATCCATAAGCGGCTGGAGCCAGATGCCGCGCGGGCCATAGGCCAGATCCGCGAAAGCAATCAGCCTGCCCTGCGCGTCAGTGGCTGCCAGTCCTTGCGAAAACTTGCGCGAGACAGGTTCAACCGCCTGAAAAAGCCTTGGCACCGCGCATCTATGCAGTGCTTGCATAGCCCGGACGTCCTGGTCGGTCCACAGGCGCCAAGGATTTTCTTGCTTGTCAACTGTACCATAATCCCCCTGGTAGCGGTAAACGCGCGCCTGTGACCAGATTGCAAAATCCGCTCGCCGAAAGGCAGGCAGGTAATCCGAGTTTTCAGGGAGTTCCGCCAGCAGGTAGCGCGCTCCCCAAGTGCCGCTGGCGCGAATTAAGGCCTCCAGCAGGCAGGTCAGGTCATCGGGGCTGCCCTCCCGCGTGGGGGCGATAAAATCAAGCTGGCTGAAGGCGTCGCCTTCAGCGTGGAGAACACGCCCAAAACAAAGCGGTTGCGTGTTGTTCTCCCACAAAGCGGTATAGCTATTGATGGTGAGACCCTGGCTCGAGAGCAAGCGGAGAGGAGATAAGGGATGCCCGCGTGTAATCTGGCTGACGCTGTCGGTGCTCTGCGCCAGCTTTTTTGCGCCTAAAAGCGCAGGGAAATCCGTGAGACTTACTCTGCGTGCGGTGATCGCGCCAACTCCAGAAAATACCGGTGAAAACGCATGTCGGGGGTCAGTTCCGGATGGAACGAAGTTGCCAGGAGCTTTCCCTGGCGGGCAGCTACCACGCGCCCATCTTCCAGGGCAATGAGCGTCTCCGCCCTCCCAAACACCTGGGTGATGATAGGGGCGCGGATAAAGACGGCATGATATGGCGGCTCTGCTGGGTTAAGAAACGGCGCGCGCAGCTCGGTTTCAAAAGAATCGAGCTGTCGCCCAAAAGCGTTGCGGGTAATTTGAATATCCATGACCTTGAGCAAGTCCTGGTCGCGTCCGGCATCCTGCGAAAGCAGAATGGCGCCAGCGCAGGTGCCCCAGATGGCTTTTTCACGCGCGAAAGCGCGCAGCGGCTCCAACAACTGGTAAGCGACCATCAATTTTCCGATGGTTGTAGATTCGCCGCCTGGGATAATTAACCCATCAAGGCCCTCCAACTGGGCAGGCAAGCGTACTTCCACGCTGTCCACAGCCAGACTGGAAAGGCTGTGACGATGCTCAACAAAGTCGCCTTGCAGGGCGAGAACGCCAATTTTCACGCGAGGCTCCGCGGGGACTACCAACCGCGCTTTGCGATCAGGTCTTGCTCTGGAATACTGGTAATCTGCCGTCCGACCATCGGTTCGCCCAGATTGCGGCTGACTTCTGCCAGCAGTTTCGCGTCCTGGTAGTGGGTGGTGGCTTTCACAATCGCGGCCGCGCGCTTGGCAGGGTCCCCCGATTTGAAAATCCCGGAGCCCACAAACACGCCGTCCACGCCCAATTGCATCATCAGCGCGGCATCCGCCGGGGTAGCAATTCCGCCGGCGGCAAAGTTCACTACCGGCATGCGTCCGCTGGCGCGCACTTCCAGGCAGAGCTCGTAAGGCGCGCCGAGGTTCTTGGCGAAAGCCATCACTTCTTCTTCTGGCAGCGCTTGCAAGGTGCGGATATCACCCAAAACCTGGCGGGCGTGCCGCACGGCTTCAACCACGTCGCCCGTGCCTGCTTCGCCTTTAGTGCGGATCATGGCAGCGCCTTCGCCGACGCGGCGCAGAGCCTCGCCCAGGTTGCGGCAGCCGCACACAAAAGGCACCTTGAAAGCGTGCTTATAAATATGGTGGGCTTCATCCGCCGGGGTAAGCACCTCGGACTCGTCGATGTAATCCACGCCCAAAGCTTCCAAAATCTGAGCTTCCACAAAGTGACCGATGCGGCATTTTGCCATCACCGGGATGCTGACCGATTCCATAATGCGCAGGATTAGCTCAGGGTCGCTCATGCGGGCAACCCCACCGCTGGCGCGTATGTCCGCGGGGACGCGTTCCAACGCCATCACCGCGACCGCGCCGGCATCTTCCGCGATGCGCGCGTGCTCCGGCGTCACCACATCCATGATCACGCCGCCCTTAAGCATTTGTGCCAAGCCTTTCTTGACAGCAAAACCAGAAACCTGCTGTTCCATGCAACCTCCAATACCAATAGTTATCTATTGGCATTTTACCACGCTTGGCTTTTTTTCCGCGCCTAAGCCTTCTCCAGCAGCGCGGCGACCAGTTCCTTGTTAAACGCGGGGATATCCGCTACTACGCGCCCCCACACCAGGTTGCCCTCGCGGAAAGCTGGCGTATCCAACCAAGCCGCGCCAGCGTTCTCCAGGTCATCCTTGATGCCCAAAGAACCGGTGGCATGCCCGCCAGTAATAATCTTGGCGGAGATTGCCAGCAGTCCGCCGTGGCAAATGATGCCAATGATTTTGCCCTGCGCGTGCACCTTCGCGATCAGGTCCTTGACCACGGCGTAGCGGCGCAGTTTATCCGGCGCCCAACCGCCCGGCAGCACCAGCCCAAAGAGCTCGTCAGCCGAGAGTGATTCAATCAAGGTGTCGGGCACGACCACCAGCCCGTTCTTCCCGCGCACAGGTTTCAGGTCCAAACCGGCAGTCAGAACTTCAGCGCCTTCTTCCTGCATGCGCATGGCAACCACGGAATACTCCAGGTCTTCCACGCCTTCAGCTACCAAAATAGCGATTTTCTTTCCAGTCAGTCCCATCATTAGCTCCTTTGTTTGTTTCTCTGTCGCGAGTCTACCAAGCCCGGCGCTTTTTTACCAGACGCAAGCTTCGGCAAGCGTTTTCGCCTACTTTTCGTGGGGGTCGTAATACTTGGAGTCATCCAGCATATCCTGCATCTGGCTGCGCGGCTCTGCCGGCGCTTCGTCAACCACCACGCTGGCACGCTCCGCTTCTGCGGCTGCCTCGAGCTCGGCCAGGCTGGCGCGGCGCGTCATCACCCATTTTCCGCAGTGTGGGCAGCGCTCCAACCTTCCGACCACCATATTCATCCCTAACAGGGAGCGCGCGAAAGGACGCGAACATTTGGGGCAAACCGTTCCACCGTAAAAGCCGTTGTATGAGAGCGCACCAGAGCTGGTTTTTTTGCGATTCATCAGGGTTTGCAGCAAGAAGGAAAGAACAGCCACGCCAGCTATCAAGCCAATCAGAGGAATAAAAATCCCGACCATGCTTTTATTTGCCGCTTCCTTAGATAAAAAATTATAAGTGAGCGCGTCAGTTGTAAACGTTTTTCCATCGGTGCTTTCCACGCGCGCGCTAAGTTGATGCACGCCGGAATCGTAATCGTCAGTGCTGAAAGAGAAGGTGAAAGGTTGGTTCTCCAAGCTGACCAGCGTCTCGCCGTCTATTAAAAAGGTCACCTTGCGAACTGTGCTCTCATCCCCTTTCAGGCTGAGGGTCATGTTTCCCTGTATGTCCATCCCGGCGCCGTAGCCAAAATCCCGCCGTAGACTGACGCGGTAAGGCTGTTCCGTTTGCGCAGCCGCCGAAGCCGCGGGCAAGAGCAGCAGCCCACACAAAACCAACAAAATACCAAAAGCTTTCCTGTATTTCATCAACTTACCTCATTTCCAGCGGGTCAGGATGTTTTCCCGCTCAAACACCGCATTGCCAAGATGAAGCATCGCAAAAGCAAGCCCGGCCACCACCACGATGGATATCAGCATCATCAACAGGTTCAGTGTCACAATTCCGGCCATTTGCGCCAGCATCACGCCCATCACGGGCACAATCACAACCGAAGAAATCTGTTCCGCCACGCGCGGGTCCGTGACGCGGGAGGAAGTATACAGAGCAAATAGCGCGGATATGAGCGCCATCAGCGGCCCCAACACAAAATTGGCCAGAAGCCAGACAGGGCTGTTGACAAAAGCAATCACTCCGGGGCTGATGTTCAGCAGGCGCAAACCCAGATTGAAAATGCCCACGGAGAGGTAGGTTGCTCCAATCGCCGGGATTACCGCCGCGAAACACTTCCCTGCCAGGAGTTCCACTGTCGTGATGGGGGTCGCCAGCAGCGGCTCGAGGCTGCGCGTTGTTTTTTCACCCACAATGCTGTAAGCGGC
>JAAZPN010000048.1 GCA_012797215.1 Chloroflexota bacterium
CCACAGACCGGTGAGAACAAAATGTTCGGCGAATACCTGATCAACGCCCAGGGCGAAGACGTGGTAGCCGGCATTCGCAACACCTCCAAAATCGAAGGCCTGAAAGCTGAAATCCCTGACGCTTACAACACCTTCATGGACATCACTGAAAGACTCGAAAATCACTACAAAGAAATGCAGGATGTCGAGTTCACCATTGAGCGCGGCAAACTGTGGATGCTGCAAACCCGCAACGGAAAACGTTCGGCAAAGGCCGCGATTAAGATTGCTTACGACATGGTCAATGAGAACTTCATCACCAAGGAAGAGGCGATCAAACGCGTTACCCCCGAACAGGTGGATCAGATGCTCCATCCGCAGTTCTCCGAGGAGGATAAGGACAAAGCCAAGAAGGCAACGGGCTTGCTTGCCAAGGGCGTGGCTGCTTCCCCAGGCGCCGCGGTCGGTCAGGTTTACTTTGACGCTGACGTAGCTGAAAGAAAACACCGCGACGAAGGCCAGGACGTGATTATGGTGCGTCCTTTCACCAAGCCCGATGATGTGCACGGCATGCTTGCTTCCAAGGGCATTCTCACCAGCGAAGGCGGCGCCACGTCGCACGCCGCGGTGGTTGCCCGCCAGTTTGGCGTCCCCTGCGTCGTTGGCGCTTCGATGGCGCAGATTGACCTGGAAAAGCGCCAGATGATTTCCAACGGCGTTGTTATCAAAGAAGGCGATTGGATTTCCGTTGACGGCACAACCGGCGAAGCATATGTCGGCAAACTGCCGCTGACTACCCCGGATGTGACCCAGCAAAAGGAACTGATGGCGCTGCTTGATTGGGCGGATGAATTTTCCCGCCTGCAGGTCTGGGCGAACGCGGATTACCCCAAGGATGCCCGCCGAGCCCGCTCTTACGGCGCGAAAGGCATTGGCCTTTGCCGCACAGAGCATATGTTCTTTGAGGTGTCCCGCTTACCGCACGTTCAGGACATGATTATGAACGCTGAACCAACCCAGAAGAAGTTGAATTCCCTGGAACTGTTGGAAGGCGCATTGAAAGCCGGTCGTTTGGAAGGCCGCCTCTTAAAGGACGATGAGAAGGCTGAATTAGCCGCGACGATTGAAGCGGACAAGAAGGCTCTGGCCGAGGATCCAGGCGCGAAGGCCTACTTTGGCGCGCTGGACTTCATTCTGCCTCTGCAGCGGGAAGATTTCTACGGCCTCTTCGAAGCCATGAACGGCTATCCCGTGATTATCCGCCTGATTGACCCACCTCTGCACGAATTCCTGCCTTCGATGGAATCTCTGCTGACTGAAGTCGCGACCATGCACGCTACCGGCGAGACCGAAGGGCTGGCCGCGAAAGAAAAGATGCTGGAAGTTGTCCAGGGTCTGCATGAGAGCAACCCAATGATGGGTCTGCGCGGCATTCGCCTGGGTATTGTTTATCCTGACATTATGAAGATGCAGGTCCGCGCGATTTTTGAAGCAGCCTGCGACGCAGCCAAGGCTGGCATCGTAGCGAAGCCTGAGATCATGATCCCCCTGACCGGGCATGTCAATGAACTCAAGGAAGTCCAACCAACGTTGGTTCAAATCGCCAAGGATGTTATGTCCGAGAAGGGTATCGAAGTTGCTTACAAATTCGGTACGATGATTGAAATCCCGCGCGCCGCTGTGACAGCCGCGGAAATCGCTGGTCTGGCTGAATTCTTCTCCTTTGGCACGAACGACCTGACCCAGATGACCTTCGGCTACAGCCGTGATGACGCTGAACGCAACTTCCTCGTTCGCTATGTTGAGAAAGGAATTCTTCCCAAGAACCCCTTCCAACAATTGGATCGCGACGGTGTTGGTCAGCTGATGAAGAAGGCGATTGAAGACGGCCGAGCCGTTCGCCCCAATCTTGAAGTGGGCATCTGCGGCGAACACGGCGGCGACCCCAGCTCGATTGAGTGGTGCCATATCATTGGCAACAACTACGTCAGCTGCTCACCGTTCCGCGTCCCGCTGGCAAGACTGGCTGCCGCGCAGTCCGCGCTCAAACACAAGTAAACCTGATTTGCTCAACAAAAACAGGCGGCCGAAGCCGCCTGTTTTTTTATCTATGTTTGGTTGAATCAGTCACCCGCTCAGAACGTCAGAGTGTCTTATAAAGACCTTAGGATGACTTACTACTTCCCGTAAAGGCGCGCGTACTGCGCGAAGATTTCTGCGATTTTTCGTACGTAGATGCGTGATTCCAGGTAGCGAATTGAGCCGACAAACAAATCAGGGTCTTCGCCAGCGATTTCCTTCCACTCGCGGGCGCTAAGAGGCCCACTGTTGTAGGCTGCCAGGGCCGCATACGGATCGCCATCAAAGACAAAGAATTGGCGTGCAAGGTAATTAGCGCCGAGGGTCAGGTTGTAGAGCGGTACTCCCAGGTCTTCTGCGCTGAAGTTGGGCGGATAGTTAATTTCTGAGGCGATCGTTGCAGCGGTTTGCGGCATCAGTTGCAGCAGACCTTGCGCGCCGGCAGATGAAACCGCGAATGGTTGAAAACGACTTTCCTGGTGGATGAGGCTCAGAAGCACCAGTATCGGAATATTATAGGTATCGGCGGCTTGCTGTACCCAGGGGAGATAATACGCGCCGTAAAAACTGTAGGCAAAGTACGCGGGCAAGTTTTCCGCCTGGGGAATATCGCTGTAACCTGCCAGCGTCGCGATGGTCTGGCTGGTTTCAATTGCTGAGGCGTAGAAACCGTAATCCTGAAAAACTTTAAGCAGCCGAAAATTGTTTACAACATCCAGTCGATTATCTATTCTGAGCGACTCAAATTCTTTCCGCGCTTGCGGGTAAAACCCAAAGCTCCAATACTCCACCGCGCGCACGAATCGGGCATCCCCCCATAATTCCGCGCTGTAATCAAGGTTTACCTGCGGAGGCAGATCGAATGATGTGCGCATCCAGGCGGCGGCCACCTCGCGGGCGTTGGTCATGTCAACGCGTAAGTCCAAGGCTGCGGAGGAGGTAAAAGCTTCCTTGCCTTCCATGAGTTCAACAGCGCGCAAGCCATAATACCCGGCAGGGTCAGCCGCGGCTGCTGAAATCCAGTACTCCGTGGCTTTTTCCGGGTTTCCTTGAGCCTGACTTACTTTCCCAAGCCAAAGATATGCCCCTGCACTCTCGAGAGGTTCTATTGCCAGTAAAACAGCGCGATTTAAGGAGTTCAGGGATGCAGGCAGGTCACCACGGCGGAAATGAAGGATGCCAGCAAAGAACGCGCCCTGAAAAGATTGTTCTGAAGATGGATAGTTCAGCGCTATTCGGTCCCATGTCTGAGCGGCTTCCTCCAGCTTTCCCTGGATTTCGAGGTATCTTCCAGCAGTGAATAGCAAGCTAGGAGCGTAAATAGCCTGGGGCTGCTGCGAGACATAATCCAGGGCAGTTTTTGCAGCAAGGTCGATATGGTTCATATAAAAATACTGCGTATAGACGATATCCTCGATGGCATGGGAGAGGTAATTGCTCTTGGGGAAATCGTTGATTAATTTCTTCCAGAGCGCGACTGCGGTTTGGTCTTGCGAAGTTCCGAGACTTTGGTTTAATGCAAAACGTTCCTCGGAGTTCAGCGCGGCTAATTCCAAACCTTTCGCCCGAACCGCGAGCGCCTGGTAATAAAGCGCTTTATCTTCTTCTACGCCGCCAACTGAAAGGTACCGCGTAAAAGCTTCGTTTGCCAGGTCGTACTGCCCTCTGAAATAATTGATAAGACCGCGCTGAAGCTCATCAACAGTCTGTTCAGCGTCCAACAGCGCGAGTACCGCGGAAAAGGCGTCGTAGGTTTCAGGATAATTATTGACGGCGTGCTGGTAGTACCCAAAGCCTTCTTCAACTGAACCCTGCGCGATGGAAACCCTTCCAAGCAACAAGTCAAGCTGCGCTTTCAGGTAAATATCGTCAGTGCGGGTGTAAACGTCCCGGTAAATGGCAGCTGCCTGGTTTAGTTGGCTTAGTTTTTCGTAGGCCTTGCCGACTTTAATGGCCAGGGACGCATTCTGATTAGCGTCCGAAGCCAGGAATGCAGCGGAGTAAGCTTCCAAGGCCAGTTCATTTTCATCATTCAGAGCGCGCAGGTCGCCAATTTGCTCAAACACAACAGCGTCAAGCACGCCTGGCCGGGCTTGTTGGTAAGCTGTCAGATATTCAATGGCTTGTGGTAGGGCGTTCTCTGATATGGAAATTTGTCCTAACAGGTAATGTGCCCTAGCGGCTGGCAGGGTCTCGGGATATGTCTGGATGAGCTCGAGCAAAAGGGGTTTTGCCTGGAAGTAATCCTCAAGCTTGAAATACGTGAGCCCCTGACCATAAAGGCCGGCCGCGCGCTGCGCTGCCGAACCCGAGCTTTTTGCTCTGGCGTAAGCCTCAAGCGCCGCGGAATAGTCACCAAATTGCAGCGCGGCGTCAGCATCCGCCAGTCGGGCTTCATCTGGTGTTGGGGCTGCTGTCGGAGCGCTGGCAGGTTCCTCCTGGGCGAGAGCAGTCGTTGGAGTGCTGGTAAATGTTGGCGCCTGAGTTGGAATAGGCGCCTGGGTTGGCACTGCAGGCGCGGCGCAGGCGCTGAGAACAACAAGCGCCCCAAGCAGTAAAAGCAAAGAACGAAAAAGTCCCTTAGACTTCATGCAGGTTTTATAACGGATAGATTCCGCTTTGTCAAACACTACCAAAGGTAAAATGATAAAAATCGCCGCCCAGAAGGCGGCTTTTTTTATATGCGAAATTGTTTAGATCAATCAAGCGTATTCCTTCAGTACCGGCGGAATTGCAGCCCGGATTAGTTTGAGTGTCTTGCGGAAAGCTGCCAGCTTTTCCGCGTCGCTGCCCTCCACCGCGGCAGGGTCCTCAAAGCCAATGTGCAGGCGGTTGCCTGTGCCTATCCACAGCGGACAGGTCTCGCGTGCATTATCACAAACTGTAATGATGAGGTCAAAATCTTTATCCCTGAAAACCTCAACGGATTTTGGCTCACCCTGGTGGAATAAACCCGCTTCTTCCAGTACCTTGACGGCGTAAGGATTGATTACAGCGGCCGGGTTGGTTCCCGCGCTGTAGGCGACCCACTTGTCCCAGCAATCGTTATTTACAACTGCCTCAGCAATCTGGCTGCGCGCTGAGTTGCCTGTGCACAGAATAAGGACTTTTTTGCGCTGCTGCAGTTCGTCCTCTTCCGGGAGAGACTGCGGACCAAGAGCTTTTTGATTAGCGTCTTCGCTGACGAGAATTTCGTTTTCGAAACCGCCGGATTCCATCTCCTGTAGAAGCTCGAGCGCTTTCTGTTCATCCTCCGCGCGCACAAGTACCTCCGCTATGCCAAGATCGCCGATGGTCAGTCCATAAATCTTACCGGCAGCTTCCTGGCTGACGCTGGCCGGGATGCCCTGGGCTTCCAGGAACCCCCGGATGATCTCGCCATCTACCAGGCCTTTGGCGCGGTAAACCACCACTAAATCTGATAAACCATGTTCTGTCATTCGTAAATCCATTTCTCGATATCACGGGTCCAAGCGACAATCTCTTCCGGCTTGAACCACAAGGCAATTTCAACCTCCGCGTTCTCGGGAGAATCAGAGGCGTGCGTGATGTTAAATCTGGCCTGCAGCGCGTAGTCGTGCCTTATCGTGCCTGGCGCGGCCTCTGTGCCGCGGGTCTTGCCCATGGTCTGGCGAATAGCGGCAATCGCGTCGGGGCCTTCCCAAACCATTGCCATAACTGGTGATGCAGTAATGAAAGCAATCAGGGCATTGTAAAATGGTTTTCCAGCGTGGACGGCATAGTGCGCTTTAGCCAGTTCCTGGCTGACCCGTAGAAAACGGGCCGCCGTCAGTCTCAAGCCGCGCTCTTCCAACGCTGTGATGACTTTTCCAATTAAACCGCGCTGCACGCCGTCAGGTTTTACCAATACCAGGGATCTTTCCATGCTACTCTCCAAATGTGTTTTTTAGTTTTTCAGCTGTTTCCAGAGCTTTTTGCGCTAACAAAGGTTGATTATCGGCCGCGGAAAGGCGGGCAAAGAACTCCCAAAGCGGCTGATTTTCGGGGTTTGTATCCAGGCGCGAACGCAAA
>JAAZPN010000049.1 GCA_012797215.1 Chloroflexota bacterium
AAAGGGGGAAGGCTTATTTCCCCTCTTCCGCCTTGCAGGCACCTTCCCCCAAAGGGGGAAGGCTTATTTCCCCTCTTCCGCCTTGCAGGCACCTTCCCCCAAAGGGAAAGGCTTAAAGACCCTCTTCCGCCCTGCGGGCACCTACACGAAAGGGGGAAGGCTTATTTCCCCTCTTCCGCCCTGCAGGCACCTGCCCGAAAGGGGGAAGGCTTAAAGCTCCTCTTCTGCCCAACGGGCACCTTCCCCCAAAGGGAAAGGCTTAAAGACCCTCTTCCGCCCTGCGGGCACCTGCACGAAAGGGGGAAGGCCTAAAGCTCCTCTTCCGCCCGGCGGCATGTTCCTCCTAGAAGGAAGGCTTAAAGACCCTCTTCCGTGATGGCCTGCACATTAAAAACGAACGCGCAAGACAAAAAAACATCCGCGCTTGCGGCGCGGATGTCGTGGGAGTTGAAAAGTAAAAATCGTAAAGTGATTTTACTTTTTCTTGAGGAGACGGTAGATGAGCACGACCAAAACCGCGCCGCCAATTGAGACAAGAATGGTGGTCAGGTTAAAGCCAGAGGTCAGGTCCACGCCCAGAAGCAGGCTGGTAATCCAGCCGCCCAGAATACTGCCGGCAATGCCCAGAAGCATAGCAATCCAGAAGCTGACATCTATTTTCATCAGCTTGGCTGCAACGTAGCCGGCAATGATGCCAACCAAAATAGTCACAAAAATCATCGTAAACTCCTTATATCTGTGTGATTTAGGGGGCAGACAGCCTTATTACAGGCTTTCCACCAGTTTTCGCAAGGCGGTTGTGGCTTTCTTAACCCGCAGCGCGTCCTTGGGATTGCCGCCAGTGATGAAATTTCCAAGAATTCCAGCGCCGGTGAGCGTGTCCAGTTTGTATTCGACCTTGCACTCATCCGCGGCAAGCCCTAAAAAGCCGCCGGTTTGGCGCAACTCGAAGCTGTGCTTATCTTTGTCATTTCCCATTTGCGTCAGCACAACCAGCTTCTTTAGAGGAACGACTTCCAGGAATTCGCCTCTGCCGGTCTGACCGTCATCGACCCACTCAAACGTGGCGCCTGTGGTTACAGGGCCGACATTCGAGATGGAATCTATACCGGGGAACCATTGCGGCCAATACGCGGTATTGGTCAGTACCTGCCATACCTTTTCGACCTGAGCATCAATTTCGACATCCCGTTCAAATTTTGCCATAATGTTTAACCTCCATGACATATCACTATTGGTAAATATAGCACCTTTTAAAGGAATAACCCTCAGACGTTTAAGGTTTCCCTAAGCAGTTGCGCTTGGGTTAGCCTGTGACCTGGCTGACGCGGCGCAGTAGCGGGGGTTATAATACCCGCATGACTAGCCCCGACATTCCTATGCCCACTTATGTGGATAGCTCCACCCATCTTGAGCGGATGCTCGAGCATCTTCGCCAGGCGCCAGCGTTGGCGATAGATACTGAATCCAACAGCCTGCATGCCTACCAGGAGCAAGTCTGCCTGATCCAGATTTCCACGCGGGAACATGATTACCTCGTGGATTCCCTGGCGTTGGAAGACCTTTCCGCGCTGGGCGAGATTTTTGCCGACCCCGAAAAACAAAAGGTGTTTCATGCCGGCGATTACGACCTCACCTGTCTCAAGCGCGATTACGCCTTTGAGTTTTGTAATGTCTTTGACACCATGTTGGCGGCCGCGGCGCTGGGGGAAGAAAGCCTGGGTTTGGCGGGGCTGCTGGAGAAATACCTGAACGTACGAATAGATAAAAAATACCAGCGCGCGGACTGGGGCAAACGTCCGATCAAGGACGAAATGCTGCGGTATGCCCAGATGGATTCGCATTATCTGCTGGCTTTGCGGGATTGCCTGGTCCCTCACTTGGAAAGCTTGAACCGCCTGCGTATAGTAATGGAAGACAGCGCCGCCCTGGCCAGCCAAACCCCCGCGATGAAGAACCACGTAGAAGACCTCTGGCGCGTAAAAGGCACCAACGGAATGAAACCCACCGCGCTCAGCCTTCTGAAGCAGCTGAACCACCTGCGCGAAAGTCTGGCTAAAAACCAAAACCTGCCGCCATTCAAGATTATGAGCGATTCCGCGCTGGTAGATGTCGCGAATACCCAACCGCATTACATCGAGGAGCTGAACTTACTCCCAACGCTTTCCGCGGGGCAGGTACGCCGCTACGGCAAGGAGCTGATGCGCGTAGTCGAGCAGTGGCGCAAAGAGCCTGGCCGGGTGAGCAGGACACGCGCTCAGGCTCCTGATGAGGCGGTACTGCGGCGGCGAGAGCTTTTGGGCGATTGGCGCAAAGAAACCGGCGCGGCGCAAGGGCTGCCTTCGAATGTCATTTTGCCGCGGGACCTGATGGAGAAAATCGCGCAGGTGCCGCTCAAAGATTTGAATGCATTAGAGCTGCTGATGAGCAGCAGCCCCAGCCGTTTTGAAATGTACGGGGAAACACTTTTTAATTTGCTAAAAGAGGAGCAGGAATGAAACTGCATATTTTGGGCGCGGCGCAAACCGTCACCGGTTCGATGTACTTATTAGAGCACGAAGGCCGCAAATTATTGCTGGATTGCGGCCTGTTCCAGGGGAAACGCGATGAAACCTACCAGGTAAACCTGAACTTTCCCTTCAAGCCAGCAGAAATCGACGCGATGATCCTCTCCCACGCGCACATCGACCACAGCGGCAACATCCCCAACCTGGTGCGCCAGGGCTACAAGGGCTGGATTTACACCACCAACGCGAGCATGGACCTGGCGGATATCATGCTGCGCGACAGCGGTCACATTCAGGAAAGTGATGTGCGCTATGTCAATAAAAAAAGGCAAAAAAAAGGCCAACCGCCAATGGAGCCGCTCTATACGCAACAGGATGCCATCGAAGCGATGCCCCAGTTCCGTTCGGTTTGGTATAAGCAGGCGTTTGAGCCCATCCCAGGCGTGACAGCGCGCCTGTTTGATGCCGGGCACATCCTTGGCTCAGCGGCGGTCGCGCTGGACTACCAGGAAAACGGCCAAAACAAGCGCTTTTGGTTTTCCGGTGATATAGGCAGGCTGGACGCGCCAATTCTGCAAGACCCGGTGATGCCGGAAAACGCCGACACACTGCTGATGGAATGCACCTACGGTGATAAGAAGCACGAGAGGCTGGAAGACGCCTACGATGAGTTTGTAGACGCGATCAACCGCACGGTAAAGCGCGGCGGCAAGGTAATCGTGCCGGCTTTCGCAGTTGGACGCACGCAGAACCTGAGTTACATGCTCAGTGAAGCCATAGACAACGGCGATATCCCGGACGTCCCGGTGGTCATCGACAGCCCTTTGGCGGTCAACGCCTCGGACTTGTACCGCAAGCACACCGAGTGTTTTGATGACGAAACCTGGCAGTACATTGCTGAGCACCGCATGCAAGGTTTGGACTTTGACAACCTGATTTTTACGCGCAGCGTGGACGAATCCAAGGCGCTGAATGAATACAACGGCCCCATGGTGATTATCTCGGCTTCGGGCATGGCGGAAAGCGGGCGCATCCAGCATCACCTTGCCAATAACATCGAAGACGGACGCAATACCATTTTGATTATCTCCTGGCAGGCTCCGGACACGCTGGGCAGAAGGCTGGCAGACCAGGAGCGCAAGGTGCGCATTTTTGGCGATGAATACTACCGCAAGGCGGAAGTTGTCACCATCGGCGGCCTCAGCGCCCACGCCGGGCAGGATTTGCTGGTGCAGTACGCGCTGGCATCCAAAGAAACGCTTAAAAATTTGATACTCGTGCACGGCGAAGAAAAGGCTGCCACCGCGCTGACGGAAAAATTGGCGGAACACCCGGAACTGCCCAAGCCGGCATATCCTGTCAAAGGAGACGTGTTTGAGCTTTGAAAACGGGTATAATCATGGCACAATTTCGGAGAGATGCCAGAGTGGTTGATTGGGACGGTCTCGAAAACCGTTATGGTCCTCGTGGCCATCGTGGGTTCGAACCCCACTCTCTCCGCCAG
>JAAZPN010000050.1 GCA_012797215.1 Chloroflexota bacterium
GCGTTCAAACGCTTCTGCGCAGTTGTGTTGTTAAAAATTAACAGTCTACCGCTCAGGCCGCTGATTGGATTGAGGGGCAGCGACATGACTTCATACTCCAGATTTTTAATC
The DNA here is from genome assembly GCA_012797215.1 of Chloroflexota bacterium. Next base: position 112 of record JAAZPN010000050.1, read on the forward strand.
TGAGTTAGAAAGGTAACCGCAGAATCGCCAATATCTGCTTTTGCCTCAGCCACAGCAGGCAGCGCTTTTTGCAATTGGGTTGACTTGTCCGCATGCTGCCCATTATGCTCTAACAGCTGCCAGCCGCTGGAATTCCCAAGGATGATGTTTTCAGCGCTATCAAGAACAATCACAGGCTCCGGCAGTGATTCAAGAACAGCCGAGAGCACAGCTTTTTCATTCTGCAGCCGCGCGTACTGTTCTTTGGCGATCAAGACCGCAGAGGCACGGTATGCCAGCTGTTGATAAAACCGGATATCTTCCTGCGAAAACCAGTGGTTTTGTTCGAAACCTACCCATAGAATTCCCTGAGTGATATCTTCGTTTTTTAATCGCAACGCGGCAATGGACTGTGGATAGGGCATCCCAGATGAGAGCCCAAAGTACTGGTCCACCTTCAGGTCGCTCAGGATTAACTGGTCCTGACTGCCCAATTTATCAAGTATCATCGCATCCAGATATGCATAAACCCGGGTTTGGTCGCCCTGCCCCAAACGCAGCCGCATCTCAGACTGTTGGTCAGCGCTGCCAGGGCTAAGCAACACCAGCCGGGCGGTCGATGCGTCTCGGCCTAATGCCGCGCGCAAAATGGATGACAGCACCAGGTCATACCCTTCCCGAGAATAGTGAGAGGGGTCGAGTGAGAGCAATCGGGATTGTGTATCGTTGCGTAAGCGCAAATTCTCCCGTAAGTCTTCCAAAGCTTTAGCCAATTTCGCTTCGCTCGAGCTGTGAATCGCAAAACTTATGCTGTGATCATACCGACCCAAGGTCAGACGCTCAAGTTGCACAATGGTTTGTTTAATTGGGCTGCGGGTTTCCCATTCGCGCAAGTAATCCATTGGATTCCACTCGCTGGCATACCAGCGCTGCAGCATTTGCGCGCACAATCCTGCTGCCAGGACTGACGGCAGTAAAAGCACGCTCGCCAACAGAAACTGCTCCATAATGAGCATCAAGTCATTTTGTCCAAAGCTGAGGGAGATAACCAGACGAATAATGAAGATCAGCGGCAGCGCGAAAACGAACGCCAACAGAGCGCTAAGGATTGGTTGCTGCGCGCTTTGCCCGCTGCCGCTAAGATCCGTTCTCCGGACGAAGCTGCTGAAAAGAACAATCAGGATGAGATATTGCAGCAGCGCGATGAAATCCTGTCCGAAAAAAAGCCACTGCGACAAGCCCGCGGCGGCAGCCAATGCGACAGCAGGCAGCAGACCCGCGAATCCTAACGCCGCGAAGGCTGGAATGAGACCAAGAAGGAAAGTAATTCCCGGTATCAGGCCCCCGTCCGGATTGAGAATGGCACCTTGAAAAGGAGTAATCCGCGCGAAGTAACTGCAAGGTAGCAGCAAAATCGCTGTCAGGGCCAGCCAACGGATTTCTTTTTTATGCAGATACAGTGGTAATTTGAGACTCGTCCAGATACCAAAACAGATTCCGACCGCAAGAATGCCTGTCAGGATCCAGATTGGCAAGCGCTGCGCCGAGTTTAGTTCGCGCGCTAAGTAGAGCGTCTTGAAGAGAAATAATCCGGTCATAGCCCGAATTAATTATAGCACCTCCCCCTTCCAATAAGCTTCAGAAGAGTAGAGTTATTCCAAAGATGATTTTCTTGCAGCGATAAGCGCTTTTATTTTTTCAACCACCTGAACTACGCTAAGCGCGTCTGTATTAATCACCAACGCGTCATCAGCAATTTTTAAAGGGGCAAATTTGCGTGAGGAATCAATCTTATCCCGACGTTTCAATGAGGCAACCACGCTTTGGTAAGTTATTGCGTTCCCACGTGCTTTTTCTTCCTCGTACCGCCGTTTTGCCCGCACCCTCAGCGACGCATCCAGATAAATCTTCAGGTCAGCATCCGGCAGAACCACTGTCCCGATATCTCTGCCAAGCATAACAATCTTCCCCCGTGCGGCGATTTTGCGCTGTTGCAAAGTCATGGCATTTCGAACGCCAGGATAAGAAGAGATGAGCGAAACATGCTGATTAACATCAGGCTTTCTGATATCCCAGGTGTGATCCTGATGATTGATTAGCACATCAAAAGCACGTCCATCGTCGACGCTCCCAGGCAGAACATCGATTTCAATGGATTCCGCGAGCCTCGTAATTGCCGCCTCATCCTCAGGATCAAGTCCATCCGTCAGAGCCTGCCAGGTCGTCGCGCGATACATGATGCCCGTGTCCAGGCACAGGAAACCTAACTCTTTTGCCAGTTCAACGCCAACTGTTGTTTTTCCACTGGCGGCTGGGCCGTCAATCGCGATAATTTGGGGCGGTCGCGCAGTCAAATCGTTCGTCTCCATTATGGTAGGGCTCCTGTCATCAGATCCTGACGGATCCAAAGGATATACTCAATATTTTCCACAGGCAGTTTCCTCCTGATTGCGCTTCGTAATAACTCAGTCGGCGATAACTTACCCCACGGAACCTTGCCTGGGTTGGATAATTGAACTCCACGATAGCTATCCGCGGTGTTTTGTGGGTTGGTGATGTTTGATAGGATAATACCAGGCGCAGAACTTTCTGGCAGAGCAGCACTGATAGCGACGTTTTGATAATCCCGAAACTCCCAGCTTAGGCTTTCCAGCTCGGGATCCGTGATTGCTACGCGGGTAATCTGAGGTTCCAGTTTGCCAAGCTTTTCGATTTCTCGCAAGAGTGATTGCTGTGTTCCAGCGCTCACCCACAATGTTGAATCTGACCAGACCAGAGCAGGATAAGGATTGCTCGTCTTTAGTGAGAGAAAGCTCAGGCTGAAGAGGAAGGCCATCATCCCCAGCATCACCGCGCTAAGGATGCCTTTGCGGGCTGTAGTCAAAGACCAACCCAGCATGATAAGAACAAACACGAGCAACAATAATAGCAGACCCAAAATAAAAGCAATCGCGCTCTGACCAAAGGTATAACCAGTTTGAACCGGATTTACCAAATTCCTAAGACTTAATGCCAGATATCCACAAATCGCTGCAGCCAGGATAAATGCTCCCAAGGTGATGTTTTTGTGTTCAGGCACTAATTGGATTTGTTTTTGAAGCGTGTCTATGGCCAGAAACCATAACAAGACATGCAACAGCGCAAATCCCGCAGCTCCTTGCCGTCTGAAAAGTAGTATGGCAATAAGCGTAAGCCCAGCTAAAAGGCTCACTACCTGCTCTAACTTGCTTTTTTCTCTCCATGCTGAGAGCACGGCAGGAATTGCGAGCATGATGACCGGTATGCTATACGCAATCAGCCTGAATAACGCGGCTGTTGGTGCCAATTGCGCCGTGCCACGGGTAGAAGACCAAAAACGCGCCAGCCCGCCCGCCGCCCCACTGATTCCTGCTGGATTCAGGAAAAAACCCGTTGAAAGAACAACAATGCTGACAAAAAAGCTCAGCGCGGCTGCGTTTCGAAAATTTTTTGTCCGAAATGGACAGGACGCAGCGATTGTTTCCATCCCTCCCCGTGTTTGGCTCAGCGCGTAAAGACCCACGCCAAGTATGCTTACTCCTCCGCTTATCCAAAACCAAGGGCCGCTTAACCAGGCCACCGCGAGCAATATCCCAAATCCTAGTGGCTTGCGTTCACGGAAAAAGGTCAGCGCCCAAATCAGACCAACAACCGTAAAAATCGCGCCATCTGCTTGTCTGGATAGTGTCACCAGAACTGGATCAAACGCAAGCGCGCCAGCTAGTAAGAGCGTGTTGAGTGAGCCTAATTTTTTTCGCCACAACAGCGGTACAAGTGCCAGGCTGGAGCCAGCCAAAGCTGGCCAAAAACGAGCGAAAAAGGGGGTAGCCCGAAATAAATAAAAATTGATGGCGCTAAGGCTTTGATAGATTGGGCTGGCTGCTGTTCTCATGGAACTGAAACGTGACACCGACAGCGCGTCAAGCGCATTCAGCGCCTCTGTGGAATTGAAGGGAACAGCGCTCAGATTAGTAATTCTCAGCAAAAAGCCCAACACGAATAGCGTCAGAACTATCACATGTTCGTCCTTAAACCAGCGTGCTGGCATCTTATCAGAGTTACAGTCAGGCATGCTTACTTCCCAGGCGCGTAGATGTACACACGGACATTTGCTGAATCAAATCCCAGTCTGAGATTCTCAGCAAACTTGGCTTCATCCAAGGTATAGGTCCGCGCTTCAAGCTCTCCGATATAAACATAGGCAATATTATACTTGTTGAGAATTGCTCTGGCTTCCTCCCAATCAGTCGTGCTGTAGAGCGCGCGAATATCATCCTGGCGGCTGCCCATTTCGGTGTAGCCTCCGCGCCACTGCGCCACATGTCCAATCCAACCCAAGACGGTAGGCATGCCTGAGAAGGTTGAGACAGACGCGTAGGTGGTATAGCTGCCGCCTGTATCAGACACAGCCTCGACCATCACGCCCAAGGGCTGTTGTTTGAGCCAATCGACTGCCTGCATTTGGTCTGGCCAAAAATCGCGGTAATAGCTGCTGCCGTCCAAGGTCAATAGTCCAAATGACGCGCTGCCCCCAAGCTTGTTCCAGGTGGAAACTACTGGATAAACCAGGCCTGCAGCAAAACCACAGATGCACAAAACAGCCAGGGCAGCCTTGAATTACTGGCAAAACTGGCTATAAAGAGTAGTGATCCTCCACCTACAAATACGACAAGGCGGACAGAACAACAATAAACGACAGGGCCTACCCACCTGAATTATTGTTTTCCGATCTTAGGA
>JAAZPN010000051.1 GCA_012797215.1 Chloroflexota bacterium
GCAGCTTATTGTAAGCTAAAAAAAGGCGGGTCGGTTATTTATCCCAGCCCGTTTGCCGAAAAGCCACGGGCAGACCTGCGAGAATATCTTCTGGCGTCAGGGCGCGTTCAGTCAGTTTATCGGCGCGCAAATCCGCCGACAACCCGTGCAGGTATACCGCGGACAGCACCGCCTCATGGAGAGGCAAGCCCTGCGCCAGAAAAGATGCCAACAGACCCGATAGCACATCCCCCGAGCCGGCTTTGGCCATGCCAGCGTTCCCGGAGCTGTTAATCCACAGCTCGCAGGGGCAGTCCTCAAGTCGGAAAGCTGTGACGGTGCCCGCGCCTTTTAGCACTACCACGCTGCCGGTCATCTGTGCCAGCGCTTCCGCGCTGGCAAGCCGATCCTGGGTGACGATTTGCGTGTACTGCGGGTAAAGCCGGCCAAATTCGCCTGGGTGCGGTGTCAGCACCGCCGGTTCCAGGCCGCGATTCACCCGATTTATGAGAGCCGCTCGTCCGGGCTCCAGGTTTTCTGGGGTCGCCAACAAATTCAGCGCGTCCGCGTCTAACAACAGGCGTGGGGCTTCTGAGATGGCCGCCCAAAGCAGCGTTGGGTCAAGATCCTTGCCCAGCCCAGGCCCGACCAACGCCGCGCTGCAGTTCCGCAGTTTTTCACGCCAGAGCGAAAGCTTTGCAAACTCTGCCTGCGGCAGGGGACAACTCAGCACTGATGGCACAGCTGCCAACACAGCCGGGTAAATCTGCCCCGACACCAGCAGATCAACATAGCCCACCCCTCCCATTTCCGCTGCGCGCGCGGAGAGCACCGCCGCGCCAGCCAGCCCCACGCTGCCGGCCAATACTGCCAGCCTGCCAAAACTGCCCTTATGGCCGTCGATGGGGCGCGCTGGGCGCCAAGCGCGCACTTCGTTTTCCGTTATCACGGAGGGCGAAGAGAAAAAGTGCTTTTCCCAAACCTCGTGGATGAATTCCTCGCTTAATCCAAGGTCGTTCACAGCCACCCGGCCGGCAAACTTGCGACCGGGGTAGCTGTAAGCCCCGGTCTTTGGCAGGATGAAACACAGGGTCTCATCCGCCTGAATCACGGCTTCGGCGTTGACTGCCCCATTATCTGCCTGCACCCCAGAAGGAACATCCGCGCTGAGCACAAAGGCTTGTTTGCGCGCGCGGGCTTCCAGCACCTTCGAGACCAGCTGCTTGAATTCCTCGCTAACCGGTCGATCCGCGCGAAAACCGCTCCCAAAAACAGCATCCAGGATAATGCCAGGCTCAGGTGTGTAATCCCTGAAAAGCATTGGTTGGATGCCAAGTTCAAGACAAGCAGAGCGCATAGCCTGCGCGTCTGTTCCGCATCCCTCAGCTGCCCTTTCAGCTTCAAAGACTTGCAGCGCTGCGTTTTTTTCATGCAAACACAAGGCAGCCGCGTAGCCGTCACCGCCATTATTTCCCGCCCCGCACAGGATGCTGACCGGCCCCCCACGCTCTGCCTGAAGAGCAATAATCCGCTCCGCCAGCGCGCGCCCGGCGCGTTCCATCAAAACGCCCGCTGGGGTGCCTGCTGCCGCAGCTTCGTCCTCAATAATGCGCTGTTCAAATGCTCCAATGGTTTTCATTTAATCCTTTACACCCGCTCCCCACTGTTTGATTCACGTCGGTTCGCAGGTTCGTCTCCCAGTTCAAAGGCGCGAAAATGCATACTGATGGTAATCGCACACCGGGTAAAAGCCAACATGCTGATAGACGGCGTTGCTGACCAGATTCTGTTTATCGGTGAATAGCGTGACAAACTCCCGCCCGTCAGCCAGCGCCTGCCCACACATCCCCGCCACCAGCGCGGTTGCATAAC
>JAAZPN010000052.1 GCA_012797215.1 Chloroflexota bacterium
AACAGTTTATTGCGAATATCTTCAGATTTCCACAGAAAGCGCCATGACGACCGTTTCATAAGGTTTTGCTCCTTTTTGCTTAAGACAACGCGATCGTTTCCACGCTGCCGCCAGCTTTTTCGATCTTTTGGCGGGCACCATCGGTCACTTTGTGAACTTTAACTTTCAGGGCAACTTTTACATCACCCCGACCCATGATCTTGATGGGCTTGTTTTTGTCCTTCAGCAGGCCAGCTTCCGCCAGCGCTTCGGGGGTCACTTCCGCGCCTGCGGCAAAGCCGTGCAGCGCGTCCAGATTAACCTCGGCGTAGCGGACGCGGTTCAATGGGCTAAAGCCCTCACCGCGCATGAAAGGCAGCTTGCGGAAAAAAGGCAGGTTGCCGCCCATGTGGTACAAGCGCACGCCGCCGCCCTGACGGGAGTTTTGGCCTTTAATACCGCGGCCGGAAGTTTTTCCGGAACCGCTGCCGTGGCCGCGACCGACGCGTTTGCGCGATTTCTTTGAACCCTCGTTGGGTTTCAAGTCATGTAGTTGCATTACTTCTCCTCATTCACTGTTTCAATCTCAACCAGATGGGAGACTTTGGTCAGCATACCGCGCAGCGCGGGCGTATCCTCATGCTCGACAACCTCGTGCAAATGATGGAAACCCAACGCCTTGAGGGTTGCTTTCTGGCGGACAGGATACCCTGTGCCGCTCTTTTTCAGAGTGACGCGCACTCTGGCAGTTTTTGCAGTTTGTTTAGTCATGCTTCCTCCGCTCCCAGAAAGGAGTCACGTCCGCGACATCCTTGCCGCGTTCAATAGCGACAGTCTGGGGGGACTTTAATTGACTGAGCGCGTGAAAGGTCGCCTGAACGATGTTGAGCATATTGTTGCTACCCATCGATTTGGTCAGGATATCCTTGATACCTGCGGCTTCGCAAACAGCGCGTACGCCGCCAGCAGCGATAACGCCAGTTCCAGGTGAAGCGGGCTTGAGCAGAACTTTTGCGCCGCTCTGGGTGCCGATAACCTCATGCGCGATGGTGGTGCCCAGCAGGCTCACATCATGCATGTTGTTTCTGGCGTGTTCTGTTGCTTTGCGCATCGCGTCCGGCACTGCGCCGGCTTTGCCGATGCCAAGGCCAACTTTGCCGTTGTTATCACCCACCACAAGGGTGACGCGGAAAGAGAATCGGCGGCCGCCTTTAACAACCTTGGCAACCCGGGCGATATCGATTACGCGTTCGTCGTAAGTAGTTTCTTCGTTTTGATAGTCGTCCATTATTTCCTCAGCTTAAAATTCCAGCCCGCCCTTGCGCGCGCCGTCAGCCAGAGCTTTCACGCGGCCGGTATAGTAATAACCACCGCGATCCATCACAACGGATTTGATGCCCTTTTCGAGAGACCGTCTGGCGATTTCTTCGCCAACCAGCCAGGCCTGCTCTGTCTTTGGCTTTCCCTTGACAGCATCGCGCAGCAGGGTGTCCAATGTTGAGGCGGAAACCAGAGTCGTTCCGCTGTGGTCATCAATCAGCTGCACGTAAATTTCGTTAATGCTGCGGTACACATTCATGCGAGGACGTTCGGGGGTCCCAAAGACCTTCTTGCGAACCCGCGCGTGACGGCGTAATCGAGCTGCGTTTCTTGATTTATTTGCCATAGTCTTTACCTCTACTTACCGGTCTTTCCAGCCTTACCAGCCTTCAGTTTTACAACCTCACCCTGGTAGCGGATGCCTGTACCCTTGTAGTGCTCAGGCGGACGAATTTCGCGCAGGTTCGCGGCAATCTGCCCCACCTGCTGGCGGTCGCGACCTTTCACTTTCACCAGGCGGGTTTTGGTCTCCACCTCAAAGGTGATTCCTTCCGGCGCTGGCACAGTGACTGGGTGGGAGTAACCCACATTGAGCACCAGGTCTTTTCCATTCAGTTCCGCGCGGTAGCCAACTCCGTTGACTTCCAAAACGCGTTCAAAACCCTTCGATACGCCCTGAACCATATTGTTCAGCAGCGCGCGGGTGGTGCCATGCAAAGCGCGCACACGCGGTTCGTCGTTAGGACGTTCAATAATTAAGTGGCCATCTTCCAGTTTGATGCCAATCTCAGGAGAAAAGGTCTGTTCCAATTGTCCGAGCGGACCTTTGACAGAGACCTTATTTCCTTCAATTTTGACCTCAACGCCCTGGGGAATGGCGATGGGTAATCTACCGATTCGCGACATTTTTAGCTCCTACCAAATCTTGCAGAGGATCTCGCCGCCGACGCCAATCTTGCGGGCGCGCTGACCGGTCATGATCCCCTTTGGGGTTGACAAGATCGCGATACCGATACCGGAGAGCACCCACGGGATTTCATCCCGGGAGGTATACACGCGGCAGCCGGGAGTGCTTACCCGCTGCAGGCCGGTAATAATCGGACGGCGGTGGCGACGTTCGCCGATGTACTTCAACTTCAGGCGTAAAACCTTGCTGCCGTTGGCTTTTCCATCAACAACTTCATAACTCTCAAGGTAGCCTTCTTCCTGCAGAATGCGGGCGACTTCTTCCTTGATTTTGGAATTCGGCATCACCACCAGGCTCTGTCCGGCCATGGCGACGTTGCGAATTCTGGTCAACATATCGGCAATTGGATCTGAAATAGTCATGTTGCTCCCTCCAGGCCAAATTACCAGGATGATTTCTTAACACCAGGGATTTTTCCCTGAAGTGCCAGTTCTCTGAAACAAATTCGGCAAAGACCAAACTTGCGCATATATCCACGCGGTCTCCCACAAATCCGGCAGCGGTTAACCACCTGGTTGGGGTATTCGCGTCGCATTTCGCGGTACATCATACACTTTTTAGCCATTAGTTTCCTTTCCTGAAGGGCATGCCGAACTTGCTGAGCAGCTGCCGCGCGTGATCGTCATTCTCAGCCGTTGTCACAATGCTTACTTCCATACCACGGACTTTGTCAATCTTGTCATACTGAATCTCAGGGAAGATTAATTGTTCCTGCAGACCCAGGGTGTAATTGCCGCGTCCATCAAACGCGTCTGCCGAGATACCGCGGAAGTCGCGGACGCGGGGCAGCGCGATATTGATCAAGCGGTCCAGAAAAGCCCACATCTTTTCGCCGCGCAGGGTAACTTTCACGCCAATCTGTCGGCCTTCGCGCAGTTTAAAGTTGGAAATCGCTTTCCTGGCTGCAATCACAACCGGCTTCTGACCGGTGATGGCTGTCAGGTCGTTCACGGCAGCTTCCAGCGCTTTGGGGTTGTCCAGCGCTTCACCGACGCCAATGTTGACCACCACTTTCACAATCTTGGGTGTCTGCATCACGTTCTTCAGACCCAGTTCCTTAAACAGAGCCGGCGCAATTTCTTTCTTGTATTGTTCTTGTAGCTTATTCATAGCAACTCACCTGCGCCTTATTTGTCCGAACCGCTGTCCGCGGCGGGCTTGCCAGACGCGCGCTTTTTGGCGGCGGGTTTGGTTTCTGTCTTGGCAGCCTTCGCGGGCGCCTTCTTCGCGGCAGTTTTGGCAGCCTTGGCTGTCTTGGCAGCCTTTTCTTTGCCGCTCGCCTTTTCGGCGCCTTGTTTCACCAGTTCCACATTGGAGATGTGGATCGGAGCTTCAAATTCACGGATGCCGGAAGGAATGGTCTTGCTGCCGGACTGCGTCTGTTTCTGGTGTTTCTTGACCAGATTGACGCCCTGCACGACCACGCGTTCTTCCTTGGGCAGCACGCGAATGACTTCACCAGTCTTGCCCTTGTCTTTTTCATCACCGCGGGTGACCTTGACCTGATCACCTTTACGTATTTTCATTTTCATCTAAACACTCCTACTCACTGGCTACAGCACTTCCGGAGCCAATGAAACAATTTTCATAAAGCCTTTTTCACGCAGTTCGCGTGCGACCGG